>JBBTVQ010000084.1:0-2668 GCA_038063095.1 Patescibacteria group bacterium | reverse complement strand
GAATATGGGACTTTCGGACGCGCTCTAAGTCCGATCATGTGATCGGGTCGCTTGGACGCGGTGGAAACAGCCATGCACGAGGAGAGAGAAATGGCTAACACCAGCGCGCAATCCCTTCCCTTCAGGTGTGTCGCCCCCGGTCACCGGTATGTTTCGGTGACAACCATGGACACCATGGTGGGGTGGTGTCTTGAATGGGCGGTCGATCCCACGGATGCCGAATATCGTGAGGTGCACCTCTGTCGGTGGTGCGCAAACGACGCTCGGCAGGCGGGTGTCCACACAGTGGAACTCGCGGAAGCGCGGAAGATCATCCGGCGGCATGAGAAGGATATGGAGCGTGCCGCGTTTTTCCGCCAGTTTGTCCGCGCTCCGCAAGAGGAGAATCAAGCCATGAGCGCATAACCGACGGGGAGTGAGTATTCCTCCCCGCCTCAACCCGACACATCTCAAGCGTGAGGTGTGCCGAGCAGAGGTATAATTTGTTCTTTTCAAAAATTCTCATCAGCGAACCGTTCTGGCTGCAAATAAATCTTCACGCATTTTTTACTGACTGGATTGATAGTTGTAGCTTGAACGGTTTGCTGATGGATGTCTTTTTCGCCTCACCCGAGCGCGTTGCGACATGAGCCGCAATGCCTTCAGGTGAGGTTTTGAGAAAAACGAAAACAAAAAATCCATCCCGCGGGATGGATTTTTTGTTGTGGAGCCAAGGGGAATTGGACCCCTCTACCCGAGTGTCGACCACGGATTCCTCACCAGAGGTGGCCCCTTGAACTCCACAGAAGATATTTTATCAGCGTTCCAAGCAAAACAAAAGCCCGAGATTGCTCTCGGACTTCAGGGTCTGCTTTGAACCCGTGGTCGACATACTGCATTATACACACTGACATTTTGCTGTCAATAGCATACCTGTGGATAATGTCTTCTCTTGGAGTTCAACTTCAATAACATTGACAGAAGAGGGCGTAAGATTAAGATATGTGCATGGAGTTAGGGAAAGCAGTACGCAAGGATTTTCCGATCTATGCGCGGCACCAGGGCGCCGGCGTTTTTGTCTATCTGGATTCTGCGGCGACCTCGCTCAAGCCCCGCGTCGTGATTGATGCGGTGAAGGAATACTACGAGGCGTATTCCACCAACGTGCACCGAGCCGCGTACGCCTTGGCCGAGCGAGCGACCGCGGAGTATGAGGGCGTACGCGCCACCGTGGCGCAATTTATCGGTGCGCCCCGCAGCGAGGAGATCATCTTTACCCGCAACACCACCGAGTCGTTCAATATGTTGGCTCGCACGTATGCCGAGGCGTTTGTCCGCGCGGGAGAGGGAATCTTGCTCACCGAAATGGAGCACCACGGCAATCTCATCCCGTGGCAGGAGCTGGCAAAGCGAAAAGGCATCCGTCTCCATTTTCTCTCTTTTGATACGGGGACGGGAAAACTGATCTGGGATCCGGAGACGTTCGCGCGTTTTCTGAAAGAGCGGAATATCACATTGATGTCCGTGACGCACGCGTCCAATGCCTTGGGCACCATCAATCCGATTGCCGAGATCACGCGCCGTTGCCATGAGGCGGGGGTCGTCGTTGCCGTAGACGGCGCACAATCGGCGCCCCATCTGCCGGTGAACGTGCGGGACTTGGGCGCCGACTTTTTCGCGTTTTCCTCGCATAAGATGCTGGGGCCCACGGGCATCGGCATCTTATGGGGGCGGTATGAACTCTTGGAGAAAATGCCGGTGTTTATGGTCGGCGGCCACATGATTGACGACGTGGCGCTGGAGCGGGCCACCTATCGCCCGCCGCCGTTGAAATTTGAAGCGGGTACGCCGCATGTGGCAGGCGCCATAGGACTGGGTGCTGCGGTGAAGTATCTCATGGGCTTAGGCATGGATGCCGTGCGTGAGCACGAGAAAATGCTCTTGACTGCGGCGCGGGAGCGGCTGTCGCAAGTACCGGGCATTTCTTTTCTAGGACCCGAAGACGTGGAGGATAGAACGGGTGTCTTGGCGTTTACCGTGGCGGGACTGCACCCGCACGACGTCGGCTCGTTATGCAATGAAGCGGGCGTCATGATCCGCGTGGGGGATCACTGCACCCGGCCGCTGCACAAGCGCCTCGGCATTCCCGCGTCCTGCCGCGCCTCCTTTTCGGTCTACAACGATCTGGACGAGATTGAGCTGCTTGCGGATGTGGTGAGAGACGCTTCCCGCAAACTCGAAGCCGGGTCCCTGACGGCGCCTTCCCATGACGTTGTATCGACTGGAAATTCTTGAGCGGTATCGCTTTCCTCGGCATCGCGGCGCGATTGCGCATCCGCACGCGCAGGCGGAGAGAGTAAACGCATTTTGCGGGGATGAAATTGCTTTATTCCTCCGTCTTGATGAGGACAGGGCGCGCGTCGCGGAGGCAAGATTTGACGGACTGGGATGCGCCTTGATGAGCGCGTCCGCGGATATACTCTGCGAGGCAGTGGAGGGAAGGCCGCTCTCGGAAGTCCGAAATTTTACCGCGGATGACCTGCTCCAGCGCTACGGCGAGCCGCCCTCGCCCGGGCGGCTTGCCTGTGTGCTCCTGCCCTACGAGGCGTTGAAAAGCGCTATTTCTCTGATATGATGTAATTTATAATCGCGTTGTCCCCACTTCTCTTATCGGGAATGTCATACCCGC
>JBBTVQ010000083.1:5115-14459 GCA_038063095.1 Patescibacteria group bacterium | reverse complement strand
GCGATGAAGCGATGCGGCGCGTGGAGCGCGCGTTGGAAATCAGTTTGGGATTGATTGCTGTATAAAATGAGACCATTACAAGACTCTTCTTCGTCGCCAAATCGCATGGATTAAAGAGCCTATCGGATAGCCATTGCCGGGTCGTCTAATGGTAGGACAGTGGCCTTTGAAGCCATTAATCGGGGTCCGAATCCCTGCCCGGCAGTCACCATAGGTATGTCAAAAGCATTACTGAAAAAAGTTGATTGTCTTTTGCTCCCTGTGCCTAGTGTGGAAGCGGGACTTGCATTTTATCGCGACCAGCTTGGACACGAGCTTATTTGGCGGACACCTACGGCCGTTGGCTTGAAAATGGGCGGCAGCGATACGGAAATAGTGCTCCATGCAGAACATAAAGAAGCAGAAACCGACATTTTGGTTGACTCTGCAGATGAAGCGGTGCCGCGATTCGTAGCGGCAGGCGGCGAAATTGTAAAAGAGCCCTTTGATATTGAGATTGGGCGATGCGCTGTCGTGAAAGATCCATTCGGGAATATCCTGGTTTTCCTTGATATGACAAAGGGGAATTTGAAAACAGACAAAGCGGGAAATGTGATTCCTCGGTAAAACTTCTGATAACAATGGGGGTATGTCCAAGATCGTAATGTGCAGGACCATAGACGGGAAAGAACAGGAGGTACCGACGGAGGATTTGATTTTTCGGCCTTCGGTGTATGGGGTTGCTGTGCGGGACGAGAAGGTATTGCTCTCTCCGCAGTGGGACGGGTATGATTTTCCGGGTGGTGGGATAAATCTCGGCGAGACGATTGACGAGGCGTTTCGGCGGGAGATACTGGAGGAGACCGGATTGGACGCGGAGCGAGGAGAGGTACTCGCTTGCGAGTCGGACTTTTTCATTCATCCGTACAGCAAAAAGCCGTATCATACGATACTTGCATATTATCTCTGCAGGAATGTAAGCGGGGAGATCTCGGACGAGCATTTTGACGCGAATGAAAAGCAGTACGCGAAAAAAGCCGAATGGGTGGACATGAGCAGGATACGAAATCTGAAGTTCTATAATCCCGTTGATAGCGTGGCGATTATTGAAAAGGCGATCAAGGCGCGCCGCGCGCACGAGGTATGAAAAAACTCTTTCTAGCGTCATCGGCGGGGATGGTGATGGAAAATATTGTCCGGCATTTTGGCCGGCCGGTTGAAGGTCTGAAGTGCGCTTTTATCCTGACCGCTTCTGAGGCGGAGGAGGGGGATAAATGGTTGAATTCTACGAGGCTTTTGAATTCTACGAGGCTTAGCCTCGTAGAGACATTGGGACGGACTGACACGGCCGGTTGCGCCATAGAGTAATGCAGAGTATAATCAAGAGAGTATAATCAAGTATACGGTATGAAGAAACTCCAGAGAGAAAAGGTGGATCTTGGGCTAAAGTCCGCGATCTGCCCGGCTGCAACACCCAGGGCGAGGATTTTATTGATCTCGTGGAGATGATCAATGACGCGGTATTTACTTACTTTGACGTGCCCAACAAGATGCGGAGCGCATTGGGGTTCTACTCCCCGCAGATACCGGAAGATTTGCGGAAAAAGATGGAGACGGATGCACGCCACGCCAAAATTGAAGAAGCGGTGAAGCGGATTATCAAAGGCAAAAAGACGCTCGCGTTCAGCAATGCCGGCTTATCCTAAACTTTCCAATTGCTCCGGCGACTACCTCGCCAAAGCCCTCAGGCGACTTGGGGGCTTTTCATTCAAACAGTGACGATTCTACGAGGCTTAGCCTCGTAGAATTTACTCTAAAATGAGGAATGGACGAACTCATCTCCAAGAAAATCAAAGTTGTGTATGCGCAGGAGGCGGGGTGGAAGCGGCCGGTGAAAATCACGGCGGGCAAAAAGGAGTACGCGGTCAGAAAAGTCGTACGACGCTGGGAAGAGCACACGCTGGAGGACTCCTGGTGGCGCAGGCGCCACCGCGTGCACTATGCGATTCTCCTGGACGACGGCGCGCAATGCGAAATCTATTGGGATCGGGGTGCGTCCGGCAAAAGAGGCGAGTGGATCCTGCGGAAAAAATTGACATGAGGTCATCTCCAAACTATTTTTCTCAGCGAAATTGCGGATTTTGAGGCGAGGCAGGGAAGGACGAAGAGGGCGTACTTGATGAAAGTACGCTGACGAGGGCTCGCGCCAACTGCTTGGCGCGAGCGGGCGATGCAGGCGAGTCCTCCGGACGAGCCGATATGCATCGCCCCGGGTTTTGCCGAGGAGGCAAAACGACGCAGTCGCAGCCAAAATCCGCAATTACAGCCGAAAGGATAGTTTGGAGATAACCCCAAACGATTTTCCCGGAAAAGAGGCACTTGATTTTTGCCCAGCATTTGGTAAAAAAGAGAGGAAGCGGAGGATTCCTCAATTATCCATCTAAAAAATATTTTTATGCCGATGATCAGATTCTCGCAGAGCGTAAAACTCGTGTTATATGCCGCGGCTGCCATGGTGCCGCTCTTGTTCCTGCCGGCTCCTTTTGGAGCGGAGACCGGACGGGAGATTGTCTTCGGGGTGCTGGCTGCCGTAGCCGGGATCCTGTGGCTCGTGGAAGTGATTGCTTTGGGAGAAATCCGGTATCCGGTTTCTCCCGTGCTCTGGGTCGCAGGGGCACTCGCCGCGGTGTGGCTCGCCAGCACCCTCTTGGGGCTGGCACCCCATACGTCGGCGTTTCTCGCGGATGCCGGGGCGGAGCGTTCCGCGGCGCTCGCCACCGGACTGGTCTTCATGGCGGTGGCTGCCGGGGCCATCAAAAGCCGGGGGGAGGCGGGGACCATGCTTTTGGCGCTCATTTTTTCGGGCGCTGTTGCGGCACTGCTCACGCTCTTTACGTTTTTGGTAGGCCCCATCGGGTTTTTGGAGGCGGAGCCCTATTTCAACGTGATTGGGACGCTCAACGGCTTGGCCCTTTTTTACGCAGCGCTCTTTCTGATGGCCGCGGGACTCCTCCTCTCTCCCGCCGCGGATGCGTGGAAGGGATGGATCCGGTGGGCGATCGCCGCCGCCGCGGCGATCCTCCTCGCGGATTTGGCACTCATTCACTTCCGTACCGCGTGGTTCGTGATCTTGGGCACCGGGGTTTGCCTCTTCGGATTTCTCCTCATTGACAGATCCGCCGATCGTCAGGGGGAGGCGTCGCGACCGCGGTTTGGGTGGCGGCAGTGGACGGCGCTGGGCCTCGTCCTCTTTTCCATCGCGATGATCATGGTGCCCGCGGGAACGCTGGTCAATCTCGCGGTGCCTACCGAGGTGTCGCCGTCTCTGCGGGCGACGGTGGCGATTGCCAACGGCGTATTCCGCGAGGGGCCGGTGCAGGTGTTTTTGGGCTCCGGCCCCGGCACGTTCGGTTTGGACTGGGCACGGTATAAGGATTCCTCCATCAACCAAACCGTGTTCTGGGGCGTGCGGTTCAATCAGGGGCAGTCGTGGGTATCCACGGCGCTGCCCACGACGGGCATCCTCGGCTTTGCGGCGCTGGTCGGGTTTCTCGCAATTGTGTTTTTGGTGTTTCTCCGGATGATGCTGCGCGTATCGCTGCAGACAGTGCCCGACGTTGCTCCGCACGGTATCCGCGGGACCGGGGGTATCGCACCGTCGGCGGCGGAACATACCCTCACCGTCGGACAATCATCGGCAGCGGAACGACCCCTCGTGATGAGCGCCTTCCTGGGATTGGTATCACTCGGCATCGCGGCGTTTCTGTACCCGGCGGTCCCGTCGCTCATGCTGCTCTTTTTCTTGATGTCCGGCGTGCTGACGGCGCTCTTGGCAGTACCGCTTCCGGCGCCAGACGCTTCCCTCGCCAACCCCGCGGATTTCATGCCGACGGACGAATCCGCGCCTCCAACAACCGATCTCCAACAACCGATCTCCACCACCCAATCTCCAACAACCGATCTCCAACCTCCAATCATCGACCTCCCACCTCCGCGCTTTTGGGATATCCGCGTGCGGCGGATGCGTTTTGAGACGCCCTGGGTCGTCTTTGTCTCATCCCTTGCCATCATCTTCGGCGTGGCGCTCGGGATGGCCGCACTCTACGGGGAGGCCGGGAGAGTGCGGGCGACCATTGCGGCGGAACGCGGGGTGCGCGCGTTCACCGAGGGAAAGATTGACGAGGCCGCGGCTTTGCTGGAGCGCGCCGCCGGGATTGAGCCCTCCAACTGGCGCACCCTCCGACTCTTGGTGCAACTGCGCATGGAAAAGATCAGTCGGATCATTCAGGAGGCGGCAGGGGGTGCGGATGTGCGCCAGGAGTTCCAGTCGGCCGTCTCGTCCGCCATCCAGGACAGCCAGCGCATGACGCAGGCATATCCCCACGACCCGACGCTCTGGCGTATGCAAGGGGCACTCTACGAAATGGTGATTCCCTTTATCCAGGGATCCGAGCGTTTTGCCACGGCTGCCTATCAGCAGGCGACCGAGCGGGAGCCGTCCAACCCTGCGGCCTACGCGGAGTGGGGACGCGCGGGGCTTGTCTTCACCGACCGGATCGCGGCGCTGGCGGGACAGGCGCAGGGAAAAGATCGCGAGGATCTGGAAAAAGCGCGGACTGACAACCTGCAGCAGATCACGGCCATTTTTCAGCGGGCGATCCAAGCAAAGCCGGACTACGCGCCCGCGCATTTTCTCCTGGCGCAGACCCAGATCCGATTGGGCAACATTGACTCCGCAATCCAGAGCGTGGAAAATGCAAAACTGGCCGCCCCTTTTGACATCGGCGTCGCGTTCCAGCTGGGACTCATCTACTATCAGAAGAATAATCTTGACCGTGCGCAGCTGGAGTTTGAGCGGGCGGCGACTCTCAATGAAAATTATTCGAATGCCCGCTATTTCCTCGGGCTCATCTATGATCGCAAGGGAGACAAGCCAAAAGCGCTCGCGGAGTTTGAGCGAATCGCGGCCTTGAATCCCGATAATCAGGAAGTGCGGCGGGTCGTCGCCAATCTGAAAGCCGGGAAATCCGCGCTGGAAGGCATCGTGCCGCCGGCCGCACGCCCAGAGGAGCGCAGGGAGGTGCCGGTACAGGAGCGGGAGAGGAGCAGATAGCACATCCCGGCCTCCGTACCCAATGCGACTCTCTTTTCTCAATCAGGAGGTGGTCAACGTGCATGCCGCGGCGCTGGTCTTGGGGGCCGCGGGTCTCGCGTCGCGCCTCGTGGGGGTCGTGCGAAACCGTCTGCTCTTTGCCGAGTTCGGCGCGGGCAGGGAATTGGACATCTACTATGCCGCCTTCCAGATTCCTGATTTTATGGCGGCGGTTTTTTTGCTGGGTGCGGCGTCCGCCGCGATCCTCCCCTTGTTCCAAGAGTACCTCCTAAAGGAGAAGAAAAAGGCGCAGGAGTTCATCGGTGCCTTGTCATCTCTCTTTTTCCTCGGCGCCCTTGCCGCTTCTCTCACCGCTTTCTTCGTAGCACCCGCGGTGATCCCGCTGGCAGCACCCGGTTTTTCCGCGGATGAGCAGGCGCTCACCGTGGCGCTGACACGGATCATGCTCCTCTCACCGGTGCTCTTCGGGCTCTCCGGCATTTTCTCGGTGGTCGTGCAGTCGTATCAGCTCTTCTTCGTCTATGCGCTGGCCCCGATTCTCTACAATCTCGGGATCGTGCTGGGTATCGTATGGCTCGTCCCGCTCTTCGGGGTCCATGGGCTGGGAATGGGAGTGATCCTCGGCGCCGCGGCGCATTCTGCGCTGCAGTTCGGGGCCGCGGCATCGCGTGGCTTCCATTTCGGCGCGGTGAGGGCGCCGGGCCCTGGAGTGCGTCGGGTGCTGCTGCTCTCCTTCCCGCGGGTGCTTGCCATGTCGCTCACGCAGCTCACCATGATGGCGCTCGTTGCCATCGGCTCCCTGCTGGAGCACGGCAGTGTCGCGGTTTTTTCCGCGGCGCAGGATCTCTATTTTGTGCCGATCGGCGTTTTCGGCGTAAGTTATGCGGTAGCAGTGTTCCCCCGCATGGCGCGCTCTGCCGCGCAGGGTGCCGGCGCTGATTTTTTTGCCGAGCTGGCCGCCGGGATTCGTGGGATCCTCTTCTGGGTGGCGCCCGCGGCGACGCTCACCATCGTGCTGCGCGCCCACATCGTGCGCGCGGCCCTGGGAGCGGGTGCCTTCTCCTGGGAGGATACGCGCCTCACCGCGGCGGTGCTGGCCTCACTCGCCGTTGCCATGGCCGCGGGGGCGGTGCAGACGCTCCTCATCCGCGCCTTCTATGCGCTCGGCAAAACATGGCTGCCGTTGGGGGTGAGCGTGGCGACTTCCCTTTTTTCCATTGGTCTTGCGTGGGTGCTGACGTCGCTGCTCGCTCCGTCCGGGCGAGCGGCCGGATCGGCATTCGGCCGGGAGGTCGCCGCACTCTTCCGTCTCGGCGACCTGCCCCATCCGGAGGTGCTGGGTCTTGGCATCGGGTTTGCCGCGGGGATTATCGCCAACGTCATCGTCCTCTGGATTTTTTTGTTGCGTTCCGGCGCGGCGCAGTTTGGCGTACGGAGCGAGCGGCAGCAGGCGGCGCTCGGGAAAATCGTCATTGCGGCGGTTCTTGCCGGCATCGCGGCGTATGTCGTGCGCGTGAGCTTCTCGGAGACGGTGCCGCTCATTACCTTTACGCGCGTTGTGGGGCAGGGGGCCGCGGCGGCCGGGGCAGGCATGGGTGTCTATTGGGCGGCGCTTGCGTGGTTGGGGAGCGAGGACGCGGCGGCGATGCGCCGCGCCGCGGCGCGCCGGCTTTTCTCCATCGGCGTACTGCCGCGGGAGTGGGATGGAGAACTGAAATAAATCCCAATGCCCAAGCTCCAATGACCAATAAAGACCTAAACCCCAATGCCCAGAACCGTCTTTGGACATTGAGTCATTGAAGCATTTATTGGAATCTTGGGATTTGGACATTGGACATTTCTGATGCATATTCGCAACTTCGTCATCATCGCGCACATTGACCACGGCAAGTCCACGCTGGCGGATCGGTTTTTGGAATTGACTGGGACCGTGGAGAAGCGCAAGATGCACGCCCAGTTCTTGGACATGCATCCGTTGGAGCGCGAGCGGGGGATTACGATCAAGATGCAGCCCGTCCGCATGGTTTGGCGGACGCCACATCATACGGAAAAATCCAATGACCAAATCGCAATGACCAATAAAGCTCCGAATCCCAATGACCAAAACAAAAATTGGGATTTGGGATTTGGGCATTGGGATTTATCAAATTCAGAATTCATTCTGAATTTGATTGATACTCCCGGACATGCCGACTTCTCCTACGAAGTGTCGCGGGCGCTTGCCGCGGTGGAGGGCGCGATTCTGCTAATTGACGCCACGCAGGGGGTACAGGCGCAAACCCTCGCGAATTTGCATCTGGCCCGCGCGGAGGGGCTGGTGATCATTCCGGCGGTGAATAAAATCGATCTGCCGTCGGCTGAAACGGAAAAAACCATTACCGAAATATCGGCGCTCGTGGGGTGCGCCCCGGATGACGTGCATGCGATTTCTGCCAAAGAAGGTACCGGGGTGGAAGCGCTTTTGGCAGCGGTCGTGGAAAAAATACCGCCGCCAACCGAAAAATTTAAATATTTAAATATTGAAACATTCAAAGATACCGCGTCCCTTCGCGCATTGGTATTTGATTCAAAATACGATCCGTATCTGGGGGTTGTCGCGTACGTACGGATCATGGACGGCGCCCTAAAAAAAGGAGATACGCTCCACTTTATGGCGACGCGGGTCCGGGGCGAGGCGCTGGATGTCGGTGTCTTGGTGCCCGAACGTATGTCCGCGGATGCGTTGGGTGCGGGGGAGATTGGGTATGTCGCGACCGGCATCAAAGAGCCGGAGCGCGTGAGGGTGGGAGACACCCTCACGCGAAATATCGATATATCGAACTATCGAAATATTCCCGTCTTGCCCGGATACCGCGAGCCCTCACATGTGGTTTTTGCATCACTCTATCCGGAGAATCAGGACGCGTATGAACACCTGCGCGACGCCCTCGGAAAACTGCGGCTGGAAGACGCGGCGTTGACATTCGCGCCCGAAGACGCAGGAACGTTCGGCCGGGGATTCCGCGCGGGGTTTTTGGGACTTCTGCACATGGAAATTGTGGCCGAGCGCCTGCGGCGCGAATATGGATTGGCATTGGCACTTTCGCGTCCCTCGGTAGCGTTTCGCGTGATACCTCGCGTCCGCGGCGAGCCGGGTATGGTCTACGCCGCATCCCGCATGCCGGAAGCGCACGACATCGCGCGTATTGAAGAGCCATGGGCGCGGGTGGAGATAGTGACGCCACGCTCCCACCTTGGGGCGTTGACCTCACTCATCACCGCGGCGCAGGGCGTTGTCACCCGGACGGAAACGCTCTCTGGCGACCGCATCCATATTGAAGCCGAGGCGCCATTGCGCGAGATCATCGTGGATTTTTACGACCGGCTCAAGAGCGCATCGCAGGGATTTGCGTCGTTTTCCTACACCCTGATCGGGTATCGCCCAGGCGACCTCGTGCGGCTGGACATCGTGATCGCGGGGGAGCCGTACGCGCCGCTGGGGGAGGTGGTGTCGGCGACCCGCGCGTACGACATCGGCCGTCAGCGTCTAACAGCGCTCAAGGAACTATTACCCCGGGAACTTTTTGCCGTGGCGCTACAGGCATCCGTCGGCGGGAGGATCATCGCGCGCGAGACCATCCCCGCGGCAAAAAAAGACGTGACCGGGTATCTGTACGGCGGAGACCGCACCCGCAAAATGAAATTATGGAAAAAACAGAAGGCAGGCAAAAAGCGGATGGCGCGTACCGGGAGGGTTGTGATACCGCCCGATGTCTTTTTCAAACTTCACGGACACAGCCGATAGTGCAAACACTTGTGTTCGATCGAACAGAGTGTTTGCAGCAGGAGGAGCTACTCAACCGCGCTTACGGGCGCTAGCGCAGATACACGAGCGGCAACAGGAGATACGCCACCATGGAGACGGTGGCGAGCACCGAGATGCCGATCCAGACCGCATTGAGTTTTTTGCGGTGATTGAACATAACGCGTAGTATAGAGGATATGCGTTTCTCATTCAAGCCGTCGGCGGCGGTGAATATGGCGCTCATCCTGGCAGCCGCGGCGGCGGCCGTGGGAGCGACGCGGATGACCCGGGATACCCTGGCGCTGCGGGCTGAGGTGCGGGACGCCGAGCGGTACCTCGACGCCATTGCCGCGCACAAGGAGGAGCTCACGCGCCGTCGGGAAGCGGCGGATGCGCCGGAATCCGTGGAGTACGAGGCAAAAGCGAAATGGAATCTCAAAAATCCCGGCGAGGAAGTCGTCGTGGTGG
>JBBTVQ010000083.1:1175-5015 GCA_038063095.1 Patescibacteria group bacterium | reverse complement strand
GCGCGATTTCAATGGCGCGGATGAGCCGGCGCGGATTTTTTTGTTCAATCTCGGCGGCACGGCGCGGATCGTATTTTTGCAGGATGGCGAGGAGTTGTGCCGCGGATTTTTTTGCCAACGCGCGGCGAAGCCGCGCGTTGGGCTTTACTTCCGGCAAAGACAGGCCGTGCACAAGCGCGTCTATCCAAAACGCGGTGCCTCCGGCAATGATGGAAATTTTGCCGCGCCGCGCGATGTCCGCAATCGCGCGGAGCGCAGCTGCCACAAATTGCGCCGCGGTGAACGCGCGGCGCGGCGAGGAGATTCCGAGCAGATGATGCCGGATACCCCGCATTTCTTTTTTTGTGATGGCGCCCGATCCTATCTCAAGCCCGCGATACACCTGCCGCGAGTCCGCGGGAATCACCTCGCCGTCAAACTTTTTCGCAAGTGCGACGGCGAGCGCGGATTTCCCCGATGCCGTGGGTCCCACGATGACGATAATTTTTTGCATCCCCATCAAACAGGAGGGCGTGTGAGGGTAAGAAATTGATCAAGCGCCATAGCGCCCAAGTCGCCTTTGCTACGCTCGCGTACCGCCACGTTCCGAGACGCCTGCTCGCGCTCGCCTACGACGAGGAGATAGGGGATTTTTTGCGTCTCGGCAGTGCGGATTTTTTTGCCAAGGGTTTCGTTGGATGCGTCAAGCTCGGCGCGAACATCCTTCTCTTTCAATGCTTTCAGAACCGTCTCCGCGTAACCGAGAGATTTCTCGCTCACCGGCAGAACCGCAACCTGCACCGGCGCCAGCCATACCGGAAACGCGCCCGCATAGTGCTCAATCAAAAACGCGATGAATCGTTCGTGCGAACCCAAGGGTGCGCGGTGGATGACATAAAGCGGTTTTTGTTTACCGTCCGTATCCGTGTAGGTCAGGCCGAAGCGCGAGGTCGCAAGAAAATCCAGCTGATTGGTAGACGCGGATTCTTCGCGGCCAATCGCGCTTTTGATCTGAAAGTCCACCTTGGGCCCGTAAAACGCGGCTTCTCCCTCGGCTTCCACGAACGGCAGGCCGGATTTTTTCATGGCGCTCCGGATGAGTTCCACCGCCTTTTTCCATCCGGCCGGCAGTCCCGCGTATTTTTTCTGATCTTCTGCCGGAAGCGAGAGGCGCATATAAAAGTCCGTGATGCCGAAGACCTCTTTGTACCAGTATTCGTGCAGACGCATAACATTGAGAAACTCTTTCTCCACTTGATCCTCGCGGCAGTAGATGTGCGCGTCATTTTGGGTAAATCCGCGCGTGCGGAGGAGTCCGGCAAGGGTACCGGAGAGTTCATAGCGATATACCGTTCCGTACTCGGCGTAGCGGATCGGGAGATCGCGCCAACTATGCGGCTGGGCTTTGTAAATCATATGCGTATGCGGGCAATTCATTGCCTTGAGATAATAATTGCCGTCGTCCAACTGTATCGCGGGGAACATGCTGTCCGCGTAGTAGGGAATGTGCCCGGACATACGGAAAAGATCTTCTTTGGCAATGTGCGGGGTCGCAACCCGCTGATATCCCCATTGCGCCTCCACTTTTTTTGCGCGTTCCTCAATCGCGTCGCGGAGCGCGGTGCCATTGGGAAGCCACAGCGGAAGTCCGGGTCCCACCTCGGGCGCAAAAGTAAAAAGTTTGAGTCGCTCGCCCAAGACCCGATGATCTCGTTTTTTCGCCTCTTCCTCCTGCCAGATATGCTTTTCCAGCTCTTCTTTTGTCTGAAAAGCGAGTCCGTAAATACGCGTCAACTGGGGGTTTTTCTCACTACCGCGCCAGTAGGCGCCGGCGATATGCGTGAGTTTGAATGCGTCCGCCGGAATCTCGGATGTGTTTTTAACATGGCCTCCTTTGCATAAATCCAAAAATGCGTCGCCGGTGCGGTATGCCGTGAGTTGTTTTTTCTCTTTGATGAACTCTTTGATGAGTTCAAGTTTGAAGGGCTGCGCCGCAAAAAGCGTCCGCGCTTTTTGCGGCGTTATTTTCTCTCCGCTGAATACGAGATTCTGCGCGATCAGCTCGCGCATTGTTTTTTCTAATTCCGGCAGGTCTTCAGGCGCCAGGGGCTTTGGCAGTTTGAAATCATAATAAAATCCGTGCTCAATCACGGGTCCGATCCCGAGTTTCGCCTTGGGGAATCTGGCGAGCACCGCCATCGCCAACAGATGCGCCAGCGAATGCCGGATATTTTCAATGTTTGAATCTTTTTGCATATGGTTTGATTGTAGGGGATTCGGAGGACTCGCGCAATGCGAGTCCTCCGAATCCGGTTATGAGAGTGGGTAGCTCTTATCGGCAGAAAGGACAGGTGTTATTTTCGGACTCTCCAGCGCGCGGATGTTCGTAGTATTTGATCACAGGTCTTGATGTGTAAGAACCGTCCGCCGCCCACATCCGGTCCTTACCTGCCCACATCCAGAATCTTTGGCAGCGGGGGCACCAAAAGACCGAGAGTCCCAAGTCCATCCGTGTTGCTTCGTAGACCTTCCCCGGCGGTAGCGCAACTCTTGGAGGCATTATCCGTGCCTTGAGAAAACAGCGCGGACAAAGGACACGCGGAACATGAGCAAAGACGGAGGCGTGCGAATACACGATTTGTTGTCCATCTCTGCCTTTTTCTTCCCAGTATCTTCTGCATCCATTGCAGAAGTTAGGGATAGTGCCCAGTGGTGGTTGATCCCACAGATCCAGCCAACTCTCACTCAATTGCGTCATAAAGAACTCCTTTCTGTTTGTTTGCGATGCAAACAAAAATACCTCCCGTCTGGGAGGCGCCTACCCGCTCTCTGCGGATTTTTTGATTAGGCAAACTTCCCAGACGCTTTGAGCGCGGTCGTAGTCGTCGGGGTCGTGATTTTGCCTCTATAAATCCGCATAAGATGCAGTATAGGCGATTGTCTTTTTTTGTCAACCGATTTATCCCCACCCGTCGAGCGAGTGAAATATCCCCATTTCACTCCTCAATTTTTCTATTCTACGCGATTCACTCTGTGATCGCAACTTCCTGATTTCACCATTGCCGCGCTCGCGATCGGGTAGTCCCCCGAGAACAGTGGTTTCCGAGGTAAATCCTCAACTCACAAATTAGATTACGATCGTTTTTCCATTTGTGAGTTGAATGCGGGATGGGAATTTTAGTCATTCGGCCGCGTAGTTCAGTGTCCCGGTCTTTTCGTAAGCGTCCCTTGTTTTTCGATGCTTACGAGATGCACCGTCTTGCTTAATCCAAGATCGTCTATCTCTTTCATGAGTTCTTCCGGTAATGGGCGATAGCCGATATAGACGCTTTTTTGCAAGAGAACAAAGCCGCAGGCAAAGAGTTGGGTTCGCAGCCAGTCACGCTTCCTCCTAAGTTTTTCGGGAATGTCAAAAGTAAGGAGGCGGGGTATGCCGTCCAGCGGGGCTGGCTGGTATTCATCATGCGATACTGCTATTGCGGCATCGGCCGTTCGGAGCCATTTCCTTCCTTTCGGGGTTATGTTCCACGACGATTTTCTCCGCGAGCCGGAACGCCGCACCAGTCCCTGCTGTTTGAGATAGTACAGCATACTTGAGCGTGAGTGTTTCGCCGCCCTTCGTATTTCCGGACGCCTATGGTGCAGTCCCAAGAGCATACGCGCCAACTGCGCTTCCGGATATTGCGGAGGGAGTAAGGCATCTATCATCACGATGCCGCTCTCGGCAAGAAACCGGAGTATGGTATAGGCAGTTTGTCTTCGTTGTGTCTGCATAGCTCAATAACTCACAAATGGAAAAACGATCGTTTTATTATTTGTTAGTTAGTTTGGGAGGTAGGGGAAGATGGTAATGGAAGATAG
>JBBTVQ010000083.1:0-1165 GCA_038063095.1 Patescibacteria group bacterium | reverse complement strand
TTGAATGTAAATTGATGGGCCGTATTACCCCTCGACTCCTTACGCGGCGGCAAGCCGCCGCGTAGTTCAGGCGGGGAGTTCAAAGGCTTCTTCGCAGAGGATCTTGGCAATGCCGTCTTTGTCCGACACCCTGCCGCGGACCACGAGTACTTTTTCTTTCTGCCAGAGGCCGGGGTTTTGCGCTCGCACCTTGGGAAATACGAGCACTTCGGTGCGGCTCGTGGCGTCTTCCATTTTGACGAAGAGCATGGGCTCCCCGGATTTGGTGGTGATTTTCTGGATTCCGGAGACCAGCCCGCCGATGGAAATCACGCGGTTGCGGTATTCCACCGTCAGGTCCTTGAGCGGGAGCACGCGGTTTTGCGCAAGCCGCTCCAGATATTCCTGGATCGGGTGCTCGGTGACGTAGAGCCCCAAGAGTTCCTTTTCCCACGAGAGCCGCTCGTGCCGCGTCGCGGGTTCGGCCTCGCGGAGTCGCAGAGACGCGATCTGAATTTCCGGCGTCATACTGAATAAACTTACTTGGCCGCCCAATTTCGCTTTCTGTGATTCGCGGTTGTAGTCAAGGATAGTGTCAAGATTGGCACAGAGCGCCCCCCGCTCGCCGAGCGCGTCCAGCGCCCCGCATTTTATCAGCGACTCCAGGGATTTTTTGTTGAAGTCCTTGTGCGCGACGCGTTCGGCAAAATCCGTGAGGGATGCAAACGCCCCGTGTGCTTTGCGCTCCTCTATGATCGCTTTGACAATGTTGGCGCCGACGTTTTTTACGGTTTCAAGCCCGAATCGGATTTTATCCCCGGCCGGAGCGACGCCTTTTATGAGCGTAAACTTCGCATAGCTTTCATTGATGTCCGGCGGCAGAACCGGTATCCGCATCCGCTCGCACTCCGTGATGATCTCGGCGATTTTTTCAGTATCGCCGGACTCGGCCGTAAGGAGGGCGGTCATGTATTCCGAGGGATAGTTTGCTTTCATGTACGCGGTCTGATACGCAACGCGGCCGTAGCATGCGGCATGCGATTTATTGAATCCGTACGCCGCAAACGGCTCGATGAGGCGCCACAATTCGTCAATTTTTTCCTGGCGCATGCCGTTTTTGCGAAGCCCGTCGGCAAGTTTTTCTTTCTGGGCCGCCATCTCCGCCGGTATCTTTTTCCCCATTGCC
>JBBTVQ010000082.1:10400-16721 GCA_038063095.1 Patescibacteria group bacterium | reverse complement strand
ATTACAGACAAAGCACGTTGAAGCAAATGTCTTTGCTTCAACGGCACAACGCGCAAAAATTATCCGTGTTTGGAATTTGGAATTTGTGTTTTGGGATTTCCATCGTAAAACCGCAGGTTTTACGATGGTGGAGGTTGTCGTCATGATGTTTATCGTGACGATCATCAGCGCCGTGGTGCTGGTGAGCTTCACCGGGCTGCACGAAGGAGCGGCGCTCAACCGTTCCGCGCGGGAGCTGGCGCTCGCCCTCCGGATGGCGCAGAACATGTCTTTTGCGGTGACGCAAATTGAGACGCTGGCGGGCCCGCGGATCCCTCCTGCGGTGGGCATCCGGTTTGTCGAGGGCGCCGAGACGTATTTTTCGTTCGGGGATTTCAATCGAGACAACCGCTACGGCGAGGAGCGGGCCGAGGACGAACGGGACGTGCGGATTGCGGCGGATCTCGTGCTGGAGGGCGGGGTCAGCATCAAGTCGGTTGCCCATTACGACGCATTCGGGACACGCCGGACCGTGCCGCTCATGCATATCGTATTTGCGGCTCCCGAGGCCGCGGTGGCGATTACCGGGGGCAACGGCGAGAATTTGGGAGACCGGGGGGAGATTGAGTTGGTGACGCGCTCCGGCACGCTCACCAAGACGGTGAGCGTGCGGACGAGCGGGCAAGTCAGTATCAAATGAAAAACTGAAAATGAAAAGTGAAAAACGACAATTAAAAATTAAAAATGATTCCGCCGCGGCGGGATACCGCCCTTTTTCATTTTTCATTTTTCATTTTTCATTTAGAAAGCCGCGGGAAGTACGAGGATTTACTTTACTGGAGACCGTCGTGGCGCTTTCCGTGATTTTGGCGGCCGTTGTGGGGCCGGTCTCCCTCATCACGCGCGGGCTTTTCACGTTTTCGTTTTCAAAAAATAAAGTCATCGCATCCAACCTGGCGCAGGAGGGGCTGGAACTGGTGCGTCTGGTGCGCGAGAATAACGTCGCGTGCGATACGGTCAACGGCCCTGCGACTTGGCGATGGAATCGCGATCCCGAGGGAGGAATGCTCACGCGCGTGCGGGCGGGAGTGGATATTGAGTCATTCACGGTCATCCAGTGCGGCGGTAGTTCCATTGCGACCCCCCGCCTTTCGGTTTCATGCTCGGGGCCCCTGCTCTATGAGAATGATTCGTTACTGGCGAACTACGGCACCTATGGGTATCGGAGCGGCGTTGCGACGTTGTTTTCCCGATGCGTGGACATCACCTCGCCGCCGGACAGTCCGGACGGGGACATTCCCGCGTCCGCGCAGATGGACGTGGTATCAACGGTCACGTGGAATGAGCGGGGGATCGAGCGGCGCGTAGTGCTGCGGGAACGGCTGTATGATTGGCGATAGAAGAATGAAAAACTGAAAATGAAAATGAAAAATGAAAAACGACAAATAAGAATTAAGAATGATCCCGCCGTAGCGGGATACCGCACTTTTTCATTTTTCGTTTTTCATTCTTCATTCCAACAGCGTGGAGCGGGCTTCACGCTGTTGGAGATGATCATCTCCATCGGCATATTTTCTACGCTCGTCATCGCGGCCATCGGCATCACCATCGGCATCTCCAACGCGCAGATCAAGGCATCGGTGGTGCAGGCGACCCAGGATAATATCCGTTTCAGCATGGAACTCATGACCAAAGAGATGCGCACGGGTTCCCAATACGAACTCTCCGCCTTTTGCGCCGGGGAACCCGGAGAGGAGATACGGTTTACGGCGTCCAGCGGCAGGCGGCATCTCTATTACCGATCCGGCACATCCCTCATGCGGCTTGTGGACAGCACGAACTGTTCGGTGGCGCAGCCATTGCTTTCCGAAGAGGTGGCGGTAGCGAATGCGCGGTTTACGATAGGGGGCACTGGTCCGGGTGCTGCGGACGGCCAGCCGTGGGTAATGGTGTCGCTCTCCATCCGCTCGCAGGGCCCCAAGCCGGTGCTGGACTCGCAGATGGATCTGCAGACCACGGTGGTGCAGCGGTTTAGGGACCAATAATAAAAACCCAAATGTCAAAGCTCAAATGTCAAATGAATGTCTCAATGCCTCAAATCAAAAAAACATTTTTTGGACATTGGGATTTTGGATTTGATTTGTCATTGGGATTTTGTCATTGGGATTTTCAGCAGCAGGGTATTACCCTGCTGCTGGTAGTCGTTCTCCTCTCCGCCATCCTCTCCATAAGCGTGGGGATTTTCAACGTGGTGTACGGGGAGTTTAGGATTTCGGGCGAAGTCGCGGATTCGTTCAGGGCGCTGTATGCCGCAGACGAGGGGATTGAGCGCACGCTCTATCGCGATCGTCAAGACCGGGCGCTGTGCGGGGTCGTTGAAGGCCTTGACTGCTTTGTCGCGGCAGATATTCCGGTTCTCTCCGGCGGGCGCTATAGCGTGCGCGTATCCAAAGAGGGAGGCATCACCGCCGTCACGGTCGCGGGGCAGAACCGGGAGGGCGCGGATGCGGCGCGGATCGTCAAGCGCGGATTTCAGGTGACGTACTAGCGGACGTTGCCATATTTAAATATTTAAATTGTAAGAAATCGGAGCGTTGTTTACACTTTTTTTGTAAGGATGTCATACCCGCGCAAGCGGGTATCCAGAAAAACAAGCATGAGAGCCAAGAATGGCCTACTGGATTCCCGCGTACGCGGGAATGACATAACGGAGTGTAAACAACGCTGTCTATTCTTATATTTAAATGTTTAAATATTCCGTTCTATGCGTTTTTCCGAGTTGGCGAAATATCTTGAAAAATTGGAAGGCACGGCGTCGCGCAACGATATGACGCGGATTCTGGCCGACGTGTACCGAAAAGCGCGGAAAGAAGAGGCGGACAAGCTCTCCTATCTGCTCCTGGGGGAACTCCTGCCCTCGTACCGCGGCGTGGAGTTTCAGATCGCGGAGAAGATGATGATACAGGTGATCGCCGCGGCGTATGAGAAGCCGGTTGCATCGGTCCGCGCGCGCTACCGGCAAAAGGGAGACCTGGGGGATGTGGCGTATGAGCTGGCCTCGGCCACGCGGGACGCGCGTCATGATCTCACGGTAGCCGAGGTCTATGAACGGATGTATCGGATCGCCGAGGACGCGGGCGAGGGCAGTCAAGAACGCAAAGTGCGAGCCATGGCGGCTCTTTTGAAGGCGCTGGACCCCGTGTCGGCAAAATACGTCGCGCGGATCCCGGTGGCTAAGATGCGGCTGGGATTTTCCGAGGCGACGCTTTTGGACGCGCTCTCCCTCGTGGTGCAGGGTGATAAATCCGCGCGCCCGGCGATAGAGCGCGCATACAATGTCACCGCGGACATCGGCGCCATTGCCGCTCGGATAAAAAAAGGCGGGCTCGCAGCGCTTGGACGTCTCCGTGTCACTCCGGGCACGCCGATCCGTCCTTCGCTTGCCGAGCGGGTGAGCCGCATCTCGGACGCGCTGGAAAAGGCGGGTCCGGAAGTCGGGCTGGAAGAGAAACTGGACGGTCTCCGCATACAAATCCACGTCTGGAAAGAGGGAGCGGAGAAGCGCGTGGTCCTCTTTTCTAGGAATCTGGAAAACACCACCGCCATGTTTCCGGAGATCGCAGCCGCGGCGCGGCGCCTTCCGGCGCGGAGCGTCATCCTTGACGGCGAGGCCATCGGCTATTATGCAAAAACAGGCATGTTCGCGCCGTTTCAGGAGACGATTCAGCGCAAGCGCAAGCACGATGTCGCGGCATTCGCAAAAAAGCTGCCGGTGAGCGTCTTTGTTTTTGACATTCTCTATCTGAACGGGAAGCCGTTGTGGGAAGAGCCGTTCCGCGAGCGGCGCCGCGTCTTGGAGGGCGTCATCACCCGCGGTAGTACCATACGGCTGACGAGGTATGAGGCGACCCGGGATCCCGCGCGCATTGAGGCGGCGCTAACTGCCAGCGTACAGAAGGGATTGGAAGGTCTGGTCGCGAAAAATCTCACGGCGCCCTACCAGCCGGGCAGCCGCGGATTTCATTGGGTCAAGCTCAAAGCCACGACCGCGGCGCTCACGGATCTGCGCGCTGGCGGGGGAGCGGGTCTTCCGGATACGATTGATTGCGTGGTCATGGGGGCATACCGGGGACGGGGCAAGCGCGCGCGGTTTGGCGTGGGCGGGTTTCTCTTGGGGGTCCGCGGCAAAGACGGCAATTATTATTCCCTTTCGCGGCTCGGCACCGGTCTTTCCGATGAGAATTTTCGCGAAGCGTATCGTCGGGTGCGGACGCTCAAAGCGGAAGAACGGCCCAAGGAGTATGTCGTGGAAAAAGACATCGCTCCCGACATTTGGATACGGCCTTCGCTTGTGGTAGAGATACTGGCAGACGAGATTACCCGTTCTCCCCGTCATACCGCAGGGAAGAAGGAAGATGAAAGTAAAAAGATAAAAGATACAAAGAGTACGGGAAGGGGATATTCCCTCCGTTTTCCGCGGCTCGTGCGTTTCCGCGACGACAAGAAAGCGGAGGACGCGACTACGGGCGAGGAAGTGGCAAAAATGTATCGGATGCAGAAGAAAATATGATTTCACGCGCCGACGTACAACACATCGCCCGCCTGGCGCGCTTGGCGCTCACCGAGGAGGAAGAGGAGAAGTTTGAAAAAGAACTCTCTTCCATTTTAGGATTTGTGGAAAAACTGAACGAAGCGGATACAAAGGGCGTCATGCCCATGACCGGCGGCACGATGCTGGAACACGTGATGCGCGACGACGCGGTGCCCGACTCTGCGCTGGAGGGATGTCACGAGCAGTTGTTCTCCGCGGTACCCGAGAAAAAAGATCGATGGGTAAAGGTAAAGAAGGTTTTTGAAGGAGCATAACGCATAGCGCGTAGCGGCACTGCGTAGTGCGTAACTCATAACGCGTAACCCGATCAGTATCGCGTTATGCGTTACGGAAGCTATGAATCTTACCTCGCTTACATTGGAGGCCGCGGCCAAAGGTATACGCGAACGCGCGTTTTCCGTGTCCGATCTCGTCGCCGCGCATCTGGACGCCATCGCGGAAAAAGACGGCGCTCTGCATGCCTATCTTGACGTCTATGACGATGCGCGGGAACGCGCGAAAGAGGCGGACGCGAAGATCGTCGCCGCAAATCCGATTGACATGGAGATGCTGCCTCCGCTTTTCGGCATGCCGATTGCGGTAAAAGATAACATTCTCGTTGAGGGCAGGCGATGTACTGCGGGCTCAAAAATGTTGGAAAACTACACCGCGAGTTACGATGCCACAGTCATACGAAAACTGAAAGAGCAGGGAGCGATCATTGTCGGTAAAACGAACATGGACGAATTTGCCATGGGCTCGTCCACGGAGTACTCGGCGTTCGGAGCCACAAAAAATCCCCGCGATCCGTCGCGCGTGCCCGGCGGATCCTCCGGCGGATCAGCCGCGGCAGTGGCAGCGGGTATCGCGATGGCGGCACTCGGTTCCGATACCGGCGGCTCCATCCGCCAGCCGGCTGGCTTTTGCGGCATCGTGGGCATGAAGCCCGCGTACGGGGCCGTCTCCCGCCACGGCCTCATCGCCATGGCGTCATCCCTGGATGTCATCGGTCCTTTGGCCAAGACCGTGCGGGACGCGGAAATTCTTTTTCAGGCGATTGCGGGCGGAGACGCGTTTGATGCCACGGCGCACGATACGACACACGACACACATAGCACGATACGCGACATGAAGGACGTACGTATCGGCGTGCCGAAAGAATATTTTGAAAAAGGACTGGACGCGGAAGTGGAGGGAGTCATACGGGACAGCATCAGAAAAATGGAAGCGGCGGGCGCCACGATTGAAGAGATTTCATTGCCGCACGCACCCCTCGCCTTGCCCGCGTACTATGTGATTGTCCCGTCCGAGGTCTCTGCCAATCTCGCGCGTTTTGACGGACTCCGGTACGGGCATCATGCCAAAGACGCCGATACGTTGTATGATGTCTATGCGCGGTCCCGGGATCAGGGGTTCGGGCCGGAGGTGAAGCGGCGCATTATGCTGGGCACATACACGCTCTCGGCAGGATATTATGACGCGTATTATCTGAAAGCCCAGAAAGTGCGGCGGCTGATCACGGATGATTTTGCCCGGGCGTTTGAGCGGGTGGACGCGATTGTGGGTCCCACGACCCCGGCGCCGGCGTTTGCTCTGGGCAGCCGCAGTACCAATCCGCTGGAAATGTACCTTGCCGACGTCTATACGGTCGCGGTCAATCTCGCCGGCCTCCCGGCGCTCTCCCTTCCCGCGGGACACGTAGTACGGGAGAACGCCTCGCTGCCCGTGGGACTCCAGCTCATCGCCCCGCG
>JBBTVQ010000082.1:0-10300 GCA_038063095.1 Patescibacteria group bacterium | reverse complement strand
ACGTAGTACGGGAGAACGCCTCGCTGCCCGTGGGACTCCAGCTCATCGCCCCGCGCCGTGCCGAGGACACCCTTTTTCATATCGCGAAACAAATTGAATCACTGAAATAAAAATACAAAGCACAATGAACAAAACCCAAACAAAATATGTTGAAGCAAATGTCTTTGCTTCAACGGCGCAAAAAGCACAAAACACAAAGAGCGCATCGTTTGTGTTTTGTCATTTGTGTTTTATGCTTTGTTTGTAATTTGGATTTTGTGTTTTGTAATTTTCTTTTATGCCTCCTGAAGACCGTGAAGAACCAAGAGAGCGCCGCGCAAGCGTATTCCCGGCGCCGGGAGACACGGGCGCCTGGACTCTGGAAATTATCGTGGCCGCGATCGTGTTCGTCCTGGTGCTCGCGGCGATCGGCTATTACCTGGAGCGGGGACTGGATTGGTATCTCTCATTTGTGGATGCGGCGCAGCGCGCCTGGGAGCGGATACGCGCCATTGTTATGGTGCTCGCCATCATGGCAAGCGCCGCGCTCGCGGGATTTACCGTGGTCATTTGGCGGCGTTTCAATGCGCTGAAAACCGCCTTACCCGATATGGCGCTGGGCGCCGTAAAGGTGGGTACCACTCCTCTGCCGCCTGAGCGGGCAAAAAAAGAGATCGGCAACGAGTGGCAGGAGGTGCGAAAGCTCATGGCGTCTGACAACAGATCCGACTGGAACATGGCGGTGCTCCGCGCCGACACGCTCTTGGACGACGTGCTCCAGTACCTCGACTACGAGGGGACGACGGTCAAAGAGCGGCTGGACATCGTGGATCCCATGATGGTGCCGTCGCTGGACCGCTTGCTCTCGGCGCACCGCCTCCGCAACGCCATTGCCCACGACCCCACCATCGCGCACACCCGCGAGACCATTGACTACGCGCTCCGCGTCTACGAGACCGCGTTCCGGGAATTGGGAGTGATGGCGGAAGAGGTGCCGCAGTGAAATAACGACGGGAGTTTGCTGAATAATGAGGTTTATCAGCGCCTCAAACTAAGTTTTGACGCCAGAAAACTTAGTTTGGGGCGCTGATATATCAGCTCCGGAGATAATTCGCGCCGAACTCAACAGCGGCGTTTGCCGAAAAGAGCGCGCTGGGGTAGCATCGCTACAGCACCTTGTTATCGTATTCTCACCCAAGGCACCAGAAGGAGATCTTCGTGAAAATTTTAGTCGTGGGAAACGGCGGACGGGAACACGCGCTCGTGTGGAAATTGGCGCGCGAGACGGGCGTGCGAAAAGTGTACGCAGCGCCGGGCAACGGCGGGACCGGAGAAAGCGCGGAAAACGTCCCGATCCGGGCGACGGATATTGCGGCGCTGCGCGCGTTTGCCAAAAAAACCCAGATTGATCTCACCGTGGTGGGACCTGAAGATCCACTGGCGCTGGGAATCGTGGATGAGTTCGGAGAATGGGACCTCCCCATCTTCGGACCCACGAGTGATGCGGCAGAGATTGAGGGGTCCAAGGCGCACGCCAAAGAATTGATGCGCGAATGCGGGATCCCCACTGCTCCGTGGCAGACATTTTATTATTACGAAAGCGCTCTGGCGCACATCCGTGAGCGGCCGCTTCCCATGGTGGTCAAGGCAAGCAAACTCGCGCAAGGAAAGGGTTCCTTTGTCTGCCGTACGCGGGAGGAAGCGGAATCCGCGCTTGGTGAGGTCCGGGCGCTCTACCGAGGCGGGCGGGTCGTGGTGGTCATAGAGGACTGCTTGTTCGGCAGGGAACTTTCCATTCATGCGCTCTACGACGGCATCACGACGTTGATGCTTCCGGAATCGCAAGATCACAAAGCGCTCCATGTCAATCCTGACGGCAGTACAGGGCCCAACACCGGCGGCATGGGCGCCTTTTCCCCGGTTCCGTGGGTGACGCCGGTCATGACGGAACAGATACAACAGGTCGTGGTGGATCGCGCCCTGGAGCGCCTGGCCCGGAGCGCTCGTCCGTTTTGCGGGTGTCTCTACCCGGGACTCATGGTGTTTCCGGACGGACGATTTTTCGTTCTTGAATACAATGCACGGTTTGGGGATCCGGAAGCCCAGGTACTCATGCGCCGGCTCCGCTCGCCGCTCTCGGAAATCCTGAAGGCCTGCTGCGCCGGAACGCTCCATCGCATCTCCAGCCCTATCTGGGACCCGCGGCCGTGCGTGTGCGTGGTCGTCGCGGTACGGGGATACCCGGGCGCATACAAAAGTGGTGTTGACGAGCTTCCACGTATGTTGATTGATGGGCTGACTGAAGCGCGCGATGCGGCGCCCGGTATTGAGATCTCTCATGCCGGTACCGTGGAGGAAGGAGGCAGATACTATACAAACGGCGGCAGGGTGCTGGGCATCACCGCAGTCGCGGATACGCTCTCGCAGGCGCGCGAGCACGCAAACGCCGCGGCGGAGCGCATCCGGTTTGACGGCGGCAGGGAGCAGGTGTACTTCCGCAGAGACATTGGCGCAGAAGCGTCCGTTTCATAACTCACGTCCGGCTCAATAACTCAATAATTTGCCGCATCATCATGCCTCTTGGACCGGCTCCGTCTGTCCGAGGGGCTTTTGTTTTCTTGACAAAGTAGGCTTGGTATGGAACGAATTGCTGTGGATAACTCATGGGTCAATTATGGATTATACTATTATGTATGGATGCAAGAAGATTGAGGGTAAAAAATACAAAAGAAAGGGGACTATTGGAATTTCTGGTGTACCCGGAAAGGGGCAAGTATGTCGGGGTGTGTCTCACGCTTGACATTATCGAGGAAGGAAGAGATCCCGCGAAATTACTGAAAAGCATACAAGAGGCGGCAACGAGCCATGTCCTTTTTGTGATTAAAAAAAATCTTGGTGATGAACTCCTCAATCGCCCCGCGCCGGAAGAATATTGGGAGAGATACTTTAAGGCGATGGAGCAACGAGTAGATGACGGCCGATCGTTAAAAGACAAACCCGTGTATTTCTTCCAAATGCCGATGCCGCTGAATCGCGGGGCGCTTGCGCATGCCTAAAGGAATATCAAACTGGGGCTATAAAGATGTGACGGTATTTCTCAAAGATCACGGATTTGTCTACTATAAAGAAGCTCCCGGTTCGCATGAGCAGTGGCTGAGTGAGGATAAAAAAAGCATCGTGGACGTAAATTTTATCCAAGGGAATGAATCATATCCTCCCCGGACATTGGAATCCATGATCCGGGATGCTCTGCCGTCCGGTTTTGATAAGAGGCATTGGAAGAAGTGGACGAGTACCGGAGGGCATTGCTGCAGATAGATAATCTCTGAGATGTTCATAAAACAACCCTCGCCTGTGCGGCGAGGGTTGTTTTATATGAAATATCGCGGGGGCCCGATTTGCACGGGCGTCTCAAGGTTATGAGCCTCGCGAGGTACTTCTCCTCCACCCCGCACAAATAGTGTATATATAAAAAGGAAAGAGCGCAAGGCCTTTTCTTGCCTGTGGCGGCGAAATACGTTATAGTGCAAATGGATTGCCTGCGTAGTTCAACGGTTAGAACGGAGCACTCATAACGCTCAGAAGGTAGTTCAACTCTACCCGCAGGCAGGTATGATCAAGAAAAAAGGCCGAAAATATGTTGTATTATCCGAGACCACCGACCGGTACCGTACGCTGAAAGAGGCAAAGCATCGACTGCGGGAGGTGGAATTCTTCAAGCGCCTCGGGAAAAATCCCGCGATGCGAAAAACGATCCGCAAAAAATCGCTGCTGAAGTGACATCAGATGCCTGATGTCATCCCCGCGAAAGCGGGGATCCAAAACGGATGGTTTTCTGGATTCCCGATTAAATCGGGAATGACCGCAAATAAAAAAAATATGGCCACTTCAAAACAAAAACTTCGCTGGAAGCGCGTGGTGCTGAAGTTGTCCGGAGAGACGTTCGGCGGCAAGGGGCGGTTTGGGCTGGACGCGGACGCGGTACGCTACATCGCGGCAGAGGTGAAGGCCGCGGCGGATCTGGGGGTCCAAGTGGCGATTGTGGTCGGCGGCGGCAACTTCATCCGCGGAGAAAAGCTATCTCAAATCGGCATTGACCGCGCCACCGCGGACTACATGGGGATGCTGGGGACCATTATGAATGCCATGGCGCTCCAGAGCATGCTGGAGACAAAGGGTCTCTACACGCGCGTAATGAGCACGATCACCGCCATCCACGTGGCCGAGCCCTTTATCCGCCGGCGCGCCATCCGGCACTTGGAAAAGGGGAGGGTGGTGATTTTCTCCGGCGGCACAGGGAGTCCCTATTTTTCCACCGACACCGCGGCGGCTCTGCGCGCCTCGGAGATCAACGCGGAAGCCATCTTGAAAGCGACCAACGTGGCAGGTGTTTACGAGGAGGATCCGAAACAAAATCATAAGGCAAAACTTTTGAAAGAGATTGACGCGATGGACGTGGTGCGCCGCGGCCTCAGGGTGATGGATTTGACCGCGGTCACGCTCGCCCGCGAGAACAGGATTCCGGTGATCGTGTTTGACGCGTTTCAGAAAGGAAATCTGAAGCGCATCCTGCAAGGAGAGAAAATCGGATCCGAAGTAAAATAAAAAATCGCATTGTGGGGACGTAGCTCAACCTGGTGGAGCACTAGCTTGTCACGCTAGGGGTTGCGGGTTCAAATCCCGTCGTTCCCGCCGCAGATTCCCATTGCAATCAGTTCTGACGATGATCCGTTTTGAAATAGATACGCGGGCGCTCGTCTATACCCTGGAACTGCTCCTCGTGGCGGGTGTTATTGCCGTATCCGCGCAGTTTGCGGCGCGGGAGATCGTGGCGTGGTCAGTACTCCCGCCGCCGGAGGATGTGGCACTCGCCCCCTTGGCGGATCTCCCGGACGAGAACGCATTCTATCTGGAGCCGCCGACCGCGGCTCCGGTGTTTCTGGCCGATGACGCGATGAAGAAAAAGCGCCAGGCGCTCGTCTGGGAAAAACGGGATTTTTTGGCGGTGGACATTGATCGCGGTACCATCGCGCGCTACGCGGGCGGCGCCGTGCAGGCAGAGTATCCGTTGCTCTCCTCTGCCGGCGGCGAGGGTTTCCTTGAGGCGCCACAGGGGCTCTATACGGTGCAGGGCAAGGCCGAGCGGCATTTTTCGCAGATCGGGCGGCGATATTTCCCGTGGGCGATTTATCTCTATGGAAATTATCTGATTCACGCGGATGCCGCCGCCAAAGGCGGGGGGATCCGGGTAGCCGCAAGCCACGCGCGCGATCTCTACGCCCATGCGGCGGAAGGGATGCCTGTTTTGGTATTGCGCGAGAACTCGCCCTCCGACATCACGTTTACGTACGCGCGCAAAAATAATCTGCCGCACCGCGTTCCGGAAGTGACCGCCGCCGCCGCACTCGCCGCTGACCTGGAAACCGGCGAGGCGCTGTTTGAGAAAAATAAAAATGATGCATATCCAACCGCGTCTCTTACCAAATTGATGACCGCGGTGGTTGCCACGGAAGAAATTGAGCCGCAGAGAATTCTCACTGTTACGGATGATGCGCTGCGTACCTACGGCGACTCCGGCGGGCTCGTGCGCGGCGAGACGTTTCGCGCGGCAGACCTTTTGCGCGGCCTCATTCTTGCGTCCTCCAACGACGCCGCGGCAGTGTATCAGGCCGCACTTCCTGATTTTCTGGCACGACTCAATGATAAGGCGGAGGCGTTGGGCATGCATAAAACATTTTTTGACGACGCGAGCGGGCTGTCGGGCGAGAACGTCACGAGCGCGGAAAATCTGCTGCTCCTCCTGCGGTATATGCAAGAGAAGCATCCATCCCTGCTTTCCTTGAGCCGAGAACCCGCCGCCCTGCAGCAGTCAGAGAATAAAAAAAAGCGGCATGTCTGGTCCAACATCAATTGGCCGCGGGGAGACGCGCGCTACATGGGCGGCAAAGCGGGATTTACCGATGATTCGTTGCAAACCATGGCAGGCATCTGGAACGTTCGCGTCTCCGAGTACGGCGGCCGCAAAATCGCCGTCGCCCTCTTGGGATCCCGCAACCGCGTGCGGGACGTGCGCGCCCTCATCGGCTATCTGGAACAGGACTTTATCTACGGCTTCGCGTTTGATGCGGACAAGGATACGTCAAAACCCGCAGCCGAACAGGCGAGCATAGATCACGCCATGCGATAGTTTTTCCGCATCTTGCTCTCGTTGCAAACCCTCCCTTTTGTCTGCTTAAGCAGACAAAAGGGAGGGTTTGTCTTTGTGGCCATTGCTTGTATGAAGTGTGCGAAAGCGTGCGAAGTCGGACTTCGCGCACTACGCGCCACGCATAGCCGGTTTGATTGAGAAGCGCATTTTCCGTATACTCCGAGCAGTTCTCTTCGCTGATTTTATAGGTAGGGAAAGGAGGGTAATATGATGCGTGTTTTGGTGCTTCCGGCCGCCTGCATGCACGGAGCGTTTACCGCAGGAGTTCTTGCGGGGCTGGAGAGCGTTGGTATAGCAGCAAACTATTTCAAGGCGATCATTGGCGCGTCATCCGGAGGGTGGAACGGCGCGTACTACTTGGCGGGTGATCTTCAAACAAAAGGACGGCGTCTTTGGTGCATGCATGTGCCCCATGGATTTCTGTCTTGGCGTCGGTGCCGGCCGTATGCTGACTTGGCGTATCTCGACCATCTGACGCGGCATGAGGAGCCGCTTGATACGCGCGCGTTGCGTGCCTGCAAGACGAATCTTTTTGTCGTAGTCTCGGATATGGCAGAACGGCGCGCTTCGTACATTCATTTGAATGTTCAAGCCGACCCCATCCGCTATCTCATCGCGAGCTTCGCGATGCCTATTGCATCGCATCCTCAGGAGATCGATGGCGCGCGCTACGGAGATGGCGGTCTGAGTGATGCTCTCCCGCTTCGCTTTGCCGAGCGTTTCGGCGCGGATGAAATATGGGTCGTGCTCACTACTCCTCCGGGTTACCGCGACAGCAGGGTGGGGTGGTGGATAATATCGCGACTTGCCGCACTCTCCGCAGAGCGCGCGTTGCTTGCGGCCTCGGCACGTACTTATAATAGAGCGCTGTCAGAGATTGAACAGCGCAGCGATTTGGTCGTCATACGTCCTTCCGCTATGCTGCCCGCCGGCCGCTTTACGCGAGATCCGCAGAAAATGCGCCTCCTCTATGACACGGGGAAGAACGCGGGAATGAAGAAGGCGCGCCGGTATTGAAAGCGCGCAGATACTAAAACAGCGCGCCGCAGGCCTGCATGACTGCGGCGCATTTTTATTTTGTCCTTGTATCGGGCAGAGCGGCAATCTATAATAAGAGCATGGATTTTTCTTCTGCATCGCGCGCAGGATTTCGCGATGGGTATGCCGCGCTCATCACGGTGCTCGTAGCACTCGGCGCATCGCTCACGATCATCGGCTCCTTTACGTTTTTTGCACTGAACGAAGTACGGACGAACAGGGCTTTTACGAAAGCCATTGAAGCCAAGACCGCGGCGGAGTCGGGCATTGAAGACGTGGTCTGGCGGGTGGTGTCGGGCAAGCAGACCGCCTCTTCAGAGACGCTGGGCGTGGGTAACGCGACCACCCGGACTACGCTCACGCAAAACGGCAACCGGCGCACCGTCCGCGCCGAGGGGCTTCGTGACGACTATCATCAAAACATGGAAGCCGCGATTGACATTGCCGGCGACAGCGCCGCCTTCTTTTTTGGCGTGCAGGTGGATGTCGGGGGAGTGGCTATGGCGAACGGGGCAGAGGTGCGCGGCAATGTCTTTTCCAACGGCAGCGTCTCGGGCGGCCGCGTGACCGGCGACTCCATCGTCGCAACAGGCCTTGCGGCGCTACCTTCCGTGCAGTGGCCCGCGGGATGCACGAGTACCTGCGGCAATGCGGATCATGCTTTTGCCACTGTCAGCGGCAATCGGGATATCGCCCAGGCATTCACGGCGTCTGCGACCGGACCGCTCCCCAAGGTCTCGGTCTTTTTGGGGAAAAACGGGACGCCATCGGCAGACATTACGTTGCGCATTGCCACCGACGTCTCCGGCCGCCCCGATTCTTCTCAGATCTCCAACGGCAGCGCCGTGATCGCGCGGAGTGGCGTGGGGGCCACGCCGTCCTGGATAGACGTGATGTTTGCGACGCCGCCCACCGTCGCCACAGGCGCAAAGTATTGGATCATCCTTGATTACGGGGCACACTCCGCGACTCACCACTGGAACTGGCGCAAAGACAGCACCGACGGATATGCCGGGCACACGGGCAAGAGCGCAGCCGATTGGTCTTCCGGGAGTGCCTCGTGGACGGACGTGGGAGGGGATTTGGCGTTTCGGCTGTGGATCGGCGGGGTGAATACCGAGATGGAAAACATCACGGTGGACGGCACCGCGCGCGCTCCGGTCTTCACTAATGTTTCTGCCGGGGGGTCTGCCTGCCCCAACCCGAGTTGCGTCGTGGCGTCCGACCCGCCCCAGCCACTCCCCATATCCGATGCCGTAATTCAGGGATGGAAGGACGCGGCCGCAGCAGGGGGTATCACAACAGGCGACGTGACCATTGACGGCGCGTCTTCTGCTCTGGGCCCTCGGAAAATCACCGGGAAACTGACGGTTACCAACGGCGCCACGCTGACGGTCGACGGGGCCATCTGGGTGGTCGGCGACATCGTGTTTGACAACAACAGCGTCATTCGGCTGAACGCCTCGTACGGCGCGCTATCGGGCATGATCATCTCCGACGCAAAAGTTGACGTGAAGAATAACGCCGCGTTTTCCGGATCAGGGAATCCGGCAAGCGCCTTGATGTTGGTCGCCGCCAAGAATTCCCCCTCCGAGGAGATCATGAACGTGGATAACAATTCCCTCGGCGTCATCTACTACGCCCCCAAGGGACGAATCAAGTTTTCCAACAACGCCGCGGCAAAAGAAGCCACGGCCTACGGCATCACGATGGACAACAACGCGACCGTCACCTACGAGTCCGGCTTGGCGGACGTGCGCTTCTCCTCCGGGCCGTCGGGCGGCTACGACATCATCCACTGGAAGCGCGCGCAGTAGGGCGAGTTTGGCGAATAATGATTTTTCCTTGTCATTCCCGACCCCCAATCAAGTTGAGGGCATGCTTGATCGGGAATCCAGTTTGGGTTTATATTCTGGATTCCCGCTGGAGTTTATCCTCGCGAAAGCGGGGGCGGGAATGACAGAAACGGCTTATATGTGAATTATTCACCAAACTCAATAGGCGGAGTTTTGACTGCGTGCAGAATCGGACTATGATAAAAAAGGGCTCGTCGGGTTCGCGGCGGGCACATAACATCCACATAACATCACAACGCTTTTTATGAAGACATTTGCAGCATTACTTTTAGGGCTTTTTGTGGCGGCGAGTATGGCGAGCGCGGCGACCCCGCTTACGGGTAAGCTCGTGGCTCTTGACGCGGGACACGGCGGAACCGAGACGGGTGCCGTAAACGGCGTATACCAGGTGTACGAGAAAGACGTGAACCTGGACGTGGTCTTGGCGCTCAAAGCAAAGCTTGAGACGGATGGCGCACTGGTCGTGCTTACCCGCGAAGGCGACGAAACCATGGATAGCCGTAAAAGCCGCGTGGATCTCGCGATTGAGAAGTGCAACGCGCTCTATGGCAGGAAATGCGACATTCTGGTCAGCGTCCACCACAACGGAAACACCGACCCGACCCACGACGGCACGCTCGTGATTTACAATGAGAAGCAGGACAGACCGCTCGCGCAGGCGCTTCACGATGCGCTGATTGCAGGGCTCGGACTGAATGACGAAGGGTACCTGAATGGCGGGTACGGCATTACGGTATATGGCCATCTCGTCTCCGCGCTCACGGAGGCGTACTACATCACCAACAATAACGAGGCGCAGGCATGGAGAGCCGGGACGCGAACGCCGCAAGAAGTTGATGCGCTCTACAACGGATTGGTGAGTTATTTCTCCGCAAAAACCGGAGGAAAACCGAGAGGGAGATAGCCCCGATCAAAAAGCGCAACAACAAAATCCCCCTGAGGGGATTTTGTTGTTGCCCCGTTAGAAGCAGAATGCCCCGCGTGAGCTTCTAACTGGGTTTGCGGGAGAGCATCCGCGACGCGCAAAGCGCGAAAACGATACCATGCGGTGAGATCATATCTCTTGCGCGAACCTCTTTTGAGAGAAACTGACCCGTCCCGCTACGATTTGACGGACGGAATTTTGGCGGCGACTTAATGATAGGCCAAGTCCCAACACTTACTTAATGCTTCAAATAATTTTGGCATTTGGCTCTCAAAATCGTTTTTGGAAATGCCA
>JBBTVQ010000081.1:0-11496 GCA_038063095.1 Patescibacteria group bacterium | reverse complement strand
TGAAGCGGGACTATGGAGTGTTTCAGGTGGGATTGAAGATTTTGCTCCGCAAAGGCGGCAGGGTTCTATTGTTGCGCGATGATCAAGGATTGGATTTGCCCGGTGGGAGGATTGATAATGTAGAATACAAAGCGCCGCTTGAGAAAATTATTGCGCGCGAAGTGAGAGAAGAATTGGGACCAAAGGTGAACTATATTTTAGGCAGGCCGCTTTTTTGTTTTCGCAGGGCGCGTCCTCGGGGCGCCGATCCCGCATTTGTATTTCTCGTGGCGTATGATGCGGAGTGGACAGCGGGAGAGATAAAACTTTCTTTTGAACACCGCGCGTATGAGTGGATTGACCCGAGAAAATATGTTTTGAAGCGTTCGGATTTTGGACAAGAAGAAGAATACCGCGTGCTCAAAAAATATTTTTCTCAATTTCATGCTTGACATAAAATTTATTCGCGAGAACACCGAAAAGGTGAAGGCATCGCTTGAGAGACGCGGCGTGGGTTTTGATCTGGCGGCGCTGCTTGCGGCGGATGAGAAGCGGCGCGCGGCGATCACGGAAGGGGACGGCCTGCGCGCGCGGCAGAATGCGTTTGCGGAGGAGATTGAGCGCTCTCCTGCAGGAGAGCGCGCCGAGAAAATCGCGGCATCGCGCGAGCTGAAGGCGCGGCTTGCGGCGGTGGACGAAGAGACGAGAAAAGCGGAAGAAGAATTTTTTGGGCTCATGCACCAACTTCCCAATATCCCCTTGCCGGACGTGCCGGAGGGCCGCGACGAGCGCAATAACGTGGTGCTCCGCGAAGTCGGCGACAAGCCGCGATTTGATTTCCCACCGCGCGACTATATGGAGATTGCTACGAGGCTAAGCCTCGTAGATACTGAGCGCGCGGCAAAAGTGTCGGGTTCGCGGTTCGGGTACATAAAAAGTGAACTGGCACGGCTGGAATTTGCGCTGGCGCAGTTTGCGTTTGATCGCCTGACGCAGAAAGGATTCATACCCATTGTCCCGCCGGTGATGGTGCGCGAAGATATGATGGCTGGCATGGGATACATTGATACGAATGACGATCGGGAGGAACGCTACTTTTTGGAAAAAGACAAATTATTTTTGGTGGGTACCTCCGAGCAGTCCGTGGCGCCCATGCACGCGGACGAGACATTTGACGCGGGTGATCTGCCGCGCCGCTACGCCGCGTTTTCAACCTGTTTCCGGAGAGAGGCGGGATCATACGGGAAAGACACGCGCGGGATTCTCCGCTCGCACCAATTTGACAAAATGGAGATGGTCTCGTTTACGCGGCCGGAGGATTCGCAAAAAGAGCATGAATTTTTACTTGCCCGCGAGGAAGAGTTGATGCAAGCGCTCCGTCTTCCGTATCGCGTGGTAAGAATATGCGCGGGTGATATGGCGCGCCCCACCGCCTCGCAATTTGACATTGAGACGTGGTTTCCCGGCCAAAATAACGGAAAGGGGGAGTATCGCGAGACGCATTCAACTTCCAACACCACTGATTTTCAGGCACGGCGGCTCAATATAAAGTACCGTCCAACCTCCAACCTCCAACCTTTAACCTCCCATTTCGTACATATCTTGAACGGCACCGCGTTTGCCGTGGGCCGCACGCTCATCGCGATTTTGGAGAACTACCAGCGGGCAGACGGGTCGGTCGCCGTACCCGAGGCCTTGCAGCCGTACATGGGCGGGATGCGGGTAATCACCAAAACGCGTAGCGCATAGCGCATAACCCCATCGGGCTACGCGTTATGAGCTACGCGATATGCGATGGATGTTCGCACATGGATTGAAATAGATGCCGCGGCGCTCCGCCACAACGCGGAGCAGTTTTTGAAATTGATTCCGGCGCGTACGCGCCTCATGGCCATCATCAAGTCCAATGCCTACGGGCATGGATTAGTGCTCGCTGCTCAGGCGTTATCCAAACTCCAAATTCCAATCTCCAAGCTTCACTTTGGCGTTGATTCCATCACCGAGGCCCTACGGCTGCGGCGCGAAGGAATAAAAAATCCGATTTTGGTGCTGGGGTACACGCTGCCCGCGCGGATACGTGAAGCCGCGGCGCGCGGCATCATTTTGTCCATTTCCGGTTTTGAAGCGTTGCAGGCGCTGGCCATGGCCAGCGCGCGCCCGGCGTTTCATCTCAAAATAGACACCGGCATGCACCGACAGGGATTTTTTCCGGCGGAGACGCCGAAAATCATCCGCCTGCTCCGCCGTTTCAATCTGAAACCCCAAGGAATTTTTACGCATTTCGCAAGCGCCAAAGACCCCAGTCACCCGCGGTATACCATGCGGCAGTTATCCGCTTTCGGAGGCGTCGTCTCCGAAATGGAACAAGCGGGTTTTTCCGGCATGATCCGACACGCCGCGGCATCCGGCGGCACGCTGCTCTTTCCCGAGAGTCATCTGGACATGATACGCATCGGCATGGGACTGTACGGCTATTGGCCGTCTGCGGAAATGAAAAATGAAAAGCGAAAAATGAAAAATGTGCGGCTGCGGCCAGTGATGACGTGGAAGACAATCGTGAGCGAGGTAAAAAACGTTCCCAAAGGTTCTCTGGTGGGATATGATGGAATTGAACGGGTGAAAAGAGATACAAAAATCGCGGTACTGCCGGTCGGCTATTGGCACGGATACGACCGAGGACTATCAGGTATCGGAGAAGTTCTCATTCGCGGCCGCCGCGCGAAAACACTAGGCCGTATTTCCATGGACATGACGGTGGTAGACGCGACCAACATTCCAGGCGTGCGGACAGGAGACGAAGTAGTGCTCATCGGGAAGCAAGGCCGCGATGCCATCGGGGCGGATGACATCGAGGAAAAAATCCAAACGACTGCGTACGAAGTGCTCACGCGCATCAATCCGTTGATACAACGCATGGTCATCAGCGATTATTCATGACCAGCAGGATTCTTTACGGCCATCGTGACGCGCGGGGAAAGCGGCGTACGCCCCGAATACTCATCGCAGTACTCGGCCCGGCGCTGGCGCTCGTATGCGCCATTGTGGCGGCAGCAATCCTGAGCATGCCGTCGCTGCAGATTAATGAGGTGGCGATCTCCGGCCTCGCGACGCTGGATGAAGCCGCGGTGCGGGAGCGGATCGGCGCCCGCTTTTCTGGGGACACATTTTTTCGCATCCCGCGCAGTTCCTATTTTCTTGCCGATACCGAGACGCTCGGCGCGGATCTTCGCGCGGCGTTCCCGGTGATTGCGGAGCTCCACGTGGACAAATCATTTCCCGACGGACTTACGGTCGCGATTCGCGAGCGCGAGTTTTGGGCGATTATGTGCAATACGCTCTCCCGCTTGGAGACCTCGTCTCCAAGCGGGAGAGCGGCTTCTGAAAATACGGCGCCGCAGTGCGTGGCTATTGACGAGACGGGCTTTGGGTACGCGCCAGCGCCCCGGCCGCAGGGTGGTTTGATTTTGACGATCGCAACGGATGGCACCCTACTGGTACCTGGGAAGCAAGAGATCCCGCAGGCGCTCATGCGGCGCCTGCGGATAGTGCGCGACGGCATTACCAGCACCACGGGTCTGGAGGTTTCCGGTTTTGAACTGCGGGATCGGGTACCCGCGGAGATCCGCGTAAGAACCGCGGACGGGTTTGTAGTTTTTTTCAGAGCAGAGGAGGACGACTTTGCCAATGCGCTGCGCGTGCTCAAAAAGGTCTTGGATGCGGAGATCGGAGACCGCCGCGCCGAACTTGAGTATATTGACGCGCGGTTTGGCAATAAAGCGTTCTATAAAATGCGCTAGAAATCCATTCTCAACAAATATTCACGATCGTAAGCGATTGTTGAGAATAAAATTCCGTGAATAAAGAGATCAGTTGAATGCACGGTCAAAAATGAAGGGTGGGATCAAGGCAGGTCGTACACAAGGATGGAATGTCCTATTTCGGCGATGGGTTCGTATGGACGGAGCCATTCGTATGAGTCCTCGGGTTTGCGGGCAAATCCTGGAGCCTGCCTGCCCCATGCGCCCTGGCGTAGAGACACGGAAATCGCAAAAATCCCATGCGCGGGGCCGCGCGCCGACCACCACGGCTCAAACCGCTCGCCCAGATAATACCGCGGACTGCCGCCGCCGAAATGATCAAGCGACACTTTCGGAATATTATTTTTTTTCACAAAATCCGCGAGGCGTACGAGATCCTGCCCCCAGTCGTAGTTGGAATCCACGGCAATGCGCCAGCCGTTTTTCGTCCCTCCCGCAAGCTCGTTATAGTACGAGAGAAATGAAGGGAAAGCAGAGAGCGTCCCGGCAACGAGCCAGACCAGGAGAGCCACGACAGCAAGATAGCGCGGGAGGGAAGCGATGTAGGTGCGATAGAGTTCGCGGAGCCGCTCCACCCAGTCGCGCGGTACCGCCGCGCGACTGGATGTCAGGGCGCGGACGATTTGCCGCGACACGAGAAGATATATGAAGGGAAACGTCGGCAGCACGTGGCGCACGCCGATATTGAGCGGCGAGCGGATGGAAAACGCCCAATAGACCGTGATCACGGTGAGCGCCGCGAATTCCGGAAAATGCCCAGCCATCCATGCGCGGCATCGTTCCAGACCGCGTTTCTTGAAGAAACGCGGTCTGGAAAGCGCCAACACCACGGCAACGAACGTAAGGATGTGCATCGGCAGCGGCTCTTTGAGGAGATAGAGGAGCGGGAAGTACCATCGGGATCCGGCTGCAGACACCTGGCCCAAGAAAAATGCGGTATTGCCGCCGGCGGATCGCTGCTGGACCATGAGAAGCCCCAAGAGATACTCGCCGAGCGGACGAGTAAATCGATGTCTGACAAGCGCCAGGTCCAGTTCAACCGCCGGACGGAATCCGTAGGAGCCCAACAGAAACTCCGCATCGCGCAGCTGCCGCTCTTGCGGATAATTCCAGGTGAAGACGCCGTATACTACCCAGATTACGGCAAGGCCGATGACGCCGATGGCGAGCGATTTTCCGGCCATGCGCGCCAAGAGCCGCAGACGCTCCGCGCCGGACAGGCGCTGGCGCGTGCCGATCCATGCGATGAGAAGAATGGCGTAGATCGGAATGAGGAGGATGACGGAGAACTTGAGAAGTTGTGCCGTGCCAAAGAGAATCCCTGCGGCAGGGATTCGGTAACGGTCTGGTTTTTCCAAGAACGCGAGAAAGGATGCCACGCCGATGAAAAAACCAAACGCGGCGCCGATGTCGGTCGTGACAAACCGTCCGTGCGCGAGGATGGTGGGGGAGAACGCAAAGAATGTAAGCGCCATGAGCGCGGTACCGCTGCCGAATCGCTTTCTTATCCAGTAAAAAAAGAGCCAGCCGAATAAGACCGTGAGCAGGATCATCGGCACGCGCGACCAGAAAATGATCCGGTCCGCGTCATTGCCGGATTCATATAAAAACTTTGTTCCCTGTGCCCATTGGCCGTTTACGTCATCCCGCCAATAGGAAGTATCGGTGGGAAAATGCGGTCGTACGGCGATCTGGGCAAAAAGCGCGGATACGGCTTTGACAAGCGGCGGATGCTCGGGGTTGAGGCGAAAATCAAGATGCCGTACATACCCGAATCCCGCGGGAATGTGCGCGAGTTCATCCATGATCGCCGAGTCATTCCACGCCGAGCCGAGCATGAGGATAAACATGACGGTAAGGATGAAGACCGCGAGGATGGTGACTTTTGGCATATGTTCAACTTCTCAATAATTCTGTAATACTACAAAATCGCCCGGGACTTTGACTTGCAGTTCCGGGTATTTATTTTGAATCTCGCGGAGGAGCGCGCGGTCGCTGCTGTCTATCAAGGCGACCAGCGTTTTTTGACCTGCGGCAATCGTGATCCGATCCGCAATATCTGACCCGACGAGATAGACAAGATTTTTCCTTTCGCGCTCTACCTGCGAAAAAGTATCTGTGGCGAACATCACGGTTTGGCTGGGCATGGGGATGCCGCGGACCAAAACGCCGAGGGTGTTTACCGCCACGTATTTTTGAACATCCCGCGGCAGACCTGCCAGGTACTGGCCGAGATGGTACGAAGACGCATCAAACGCCTCATACGTTTTTTGGTGGCTGCTCCAGCGGAGAAAATAGGCGCGGTATGTCGTGAGCGGGATGACGAGCAGCACGAGGACAAAAAGGATCAGCAGTTCATACCGGAGGCGCGTACGCTCGCGCGCATACTGCGGCCATTTTTCTTTTTGCCGTTCTATCCATTGCAGAAGCCCCCGGAGTGCGCGTTCTGCTCCGAGACCGGCCATGAGCATGACCGGCGGGATCACGCCGATCGCGCGCAGCGCATGGGGGATGCTCTCTCGCGTGAGCGCTGCCGGCAGCATGAGTGAAAGCGTCCAGATCCCCAGAAGTACCGTCCGCCATCTATAAAATTTATGGAAGTCCGACTTCCATAGAGAGATGATGCCGGTGAGGAAGAAGAGAGCGACGAGGGGATGGAGCGCCGGGGCGCAATTGAAATTGTGCCGCCAGTTGCAGTCGCCTTGGTAGAAAAACATCTGGAGCGTGAGCCCTGTTGAGCGCGCGAATTCCCGTACCGGGGACGCCGCGGCGAACACCGAGACCTCGTCCGCGCGGTTGAGAAAATCCTGCGGATGGTTGATGAAATAGAGTCCCAGGGGGATGAGTGTCGCGAACACCACAAAGGTATACAGCGCGACAATGCATGGGACGCAGAAAGATACGGGAAGCAGTCGGACTTCCCGCGGGAAGTCCGACTGCTTCCCGGCGATATCGTGTCGTCTTTTCTTCGCCCATTGCCAGAGTGCTACGACAATCGGCACCGCAAACACGAATGCCATAAACCGGAACGCGATATAGGTATAGAGACCGAGGCCGGTGAAGAGCCCGGCCGCGATGAGGTCAAGCGCCCTGCCTTTTCGCAGGCCTTTGAGGAGAAAATACATCGCAAACGTTGCAAAGAAGGGCACCATGATCGCGCGAAATCCGATGCGGGAAAAATTGAGGTGCCAGTACGAAGTCGCCGTAAAGAAAGCGGCGAGGAGGGCGACTTCGTAATTTCCAATTTCCAATTTCCAATTTCCAATAAAATCCCAAGCGCCAAATCCCCAACGGTCTTTTTTGTCTGGGTCATTGGGATTTTGGATTTTATTTGACATTGGGATTTTGACATTGGAATTTTTTGCGGGAAAGAGTTCTTTGGCAACAAGGTATACGCCGAGGATCGTCAGGGTACCAAACAGAGATGAAACTATCCGCAGTGCCGACGGGGTCGCTCCGAAGAGTGCCAGCGACAGCGCCTGTATGTTGATGAACAGTCCCTCGCGGCCGTTGTTTTCCGGGTAAAATACTTTGAAATGTCCGGTCGCCAGCGCCTCCAGCGCGTTGTTGCCGTTCATCGCCTCGTCCGGGTAGAGCCCGGGCGGTATTTCCGTAATCAGGTAAAATCGCAAAAACGCTCCCAGCGCCACAATCCCCGCGAGCGCCCAAATATGCGGCTTTTTCATATCATTCCAGTATACAACAGACCCGGCACCGCAAGGTATTGACAGATGACTATCGGTATGCTATCATTGATATTGTGGTTCACAATAACCCGTTCTTTGGAGGCGCGAGATGGTATTCCCATTCACCACAAAGTCCCGTTTCCGCAAGATTTTCTCTTTTGTCCCGGGCCCGCGATTCGGCATACAGCGAGTCGTTGAGGAGGCGTACGTCCGCGCGACACTTCACGACATCGAAGTCCGGCTGCGTGAGTGCGCAACGGACATCCGTGCGATATCCGTGAAGTACTCCTCTCTGGAAGAAGAATTTCTGTCCGGGGAGATGACTGCGGACACGGCGCGCATGCGCATCCTGGACGCCCGCAGGACGCGGCTGGAGACGCGCCAAAAAAAGGCAATCTCGCTCGCCAAAAAATGCGGGTTTGCCTTTTTGGAAATCTACGACTCTCTGCCGCAAGAGCAGGGAGGTGGATACCAGCCGATCATTTGACCAGCCGGCAACGGCAAGTACCGCCCGCGGTTTGTGCAAGCGCAAACACGCACACAGCAACACGGCACAGGTGAATAACCTGTGCCTTTTCCATTTCAAGACGGTTCTGCTCTGTGGGTAAGTCAATGTCCCAACTTTCAACCTATAGGTTGAAAGTTGGGACATACGGTAAGTGTCAGGAAAAGTGTCAGGAAAACCGGAAGAATTTTTCTGCCGCCGATTGGGCCGTGCCCAGATCAGCGGTCTCAAAATAATGCACGAAGGGCGTTATCCCCCAGAAGTCCGTGAGGGCGTCAATCTCGTCTGCGCAGGCGTGAGGATATACGAATATGCTTTTTTGCAGCCGCATGCAGCCGAGCGTCCGGAGCCGCTGCTGGAATGCGCGGCGCGCCGAGCCCTTCTCTTCGGGTATGTCAAAAAAGACAACCCGCCACTTTTTGTCCCAAACCCGTTGGGGAAGAACAAGCGCGTGTATATCCAATCGTTTCAAAGACGCGCGTCCTTTCTTGGTGAGGCGCAAATATACCTCTCTTTTCCTCCTGAATGACTCTACTAATTTCTGATCACAAAGCGAGCCCAATGCCTGGCGCAACCGCTTTCTATCATGGTCTTTACGCTTTCCTGATCCGAGAAACGGCTTGAGAATCTGAATGGCGTTTGGCGCCATGACCGCCATGGAGACGACCACCCCAACCCCGATTACGACCAGTATGGCCTTGGTGAGGGTTTTTACCGTGGAGTAGTATTCCGGTTTTATGCTGATATCCGTATTCGGTGCGGAACGCATATATTCAATGTACCAAAAATATTACCATAGGTAAATAGTTGGACCATTGGGGATGGATATGGATACCGTGTGGTACCGCAATACATTGCCAGTGTATCGCCCCTTCCCGTATACTGGAGGCAATGGCGTATGACATCATCATCAAAGGCGGATCGGTGCTGGATGGCACGGGCAATCCCGCAGGGGTCAATGATATTGCGATAGATGACGGGAAGATTGCGCACGTGGGCGCATTGCCGCGTACCACCGCCAAAACCGAGATCACGGTTCCTGGCAAGATCGTTGCCCCGGGATTTATTGACATCACCAATCACGCGGATACGCACCTCACTCTTTTTAAGTATCCTCTGCAGGAAAGCATGGTGATGCAGGGAGTGACGACCATCATTGGCGGCAACTGCGGCGCCTCGCTTGCTCCCTTGGTCTCGCGGGAAGCGATCCACGGGCTCTCCAAGTGGGCCGACCTCTCGGACCTGGGAATCAACTGGACCAGCATGGACGAATTTTTGCAGGCCGTGGAGCAGGTACGGCCCGGGGTGAACTTCGGCACATTTGCAGGATTTGGCACCCTGCGGCGCGGGGTGTCGCCCGGCAACGACGCCGGGCCGCTCTCGCTGGAAAATCGCGCCAAGGCAGCACTCCTTGCCGAGCGTGCAGTGGCAGAGGGCGCCTTCGGGCTTTCATTTGGCCTCGCCTACGGGCACGAGCGGTCCTCATCCACCGAAGAGTTGATTGAAGTGGCGCGACCCCTGGCCCGCGCCGGCGGCATCCTGAAAGTACACCTCCGCTCCGAGGGCGCCGAGGTGCTGGCGGCCGTCAATGAAGCGATTCAGATCGGACGGGAAACCGGCGCCACAGTCATCATCAGCCATCTCAAAGTTATTGGCCGCAAGTCCTGGCCCTTGGCGCAAAAAGCGCTGGACCTCATTGCCTACGCGCGCTTGAGCGGGGTTGCGATCTGGTTTGACGTCTCGCCCTACCGCACGACCGGCTCTCCCTTGTATCTCCTGGTTCCGGCGTGGGCGCGCCGCGGCGGGCTTCACGATCTCTTTGACCGCATGAGGAGCCAGACCGAACGCAAGCGCATCGTGGAGGCGCTGGCAGCCACCACGCTCCATTACGATCGGATACGGGTGATCGCGGCCAAACACGCATCCATCGTGGGCAAGACCATCGCTGAAATTGCCGAGGGTATGACTCTGCCGCCGGAAGAAGCGATGCTGGAGGTGATCCGCGGGAGTGAGGGCAGGGTGACCATCATCGGCCGCACGATTTCCGCAAAAAATACCGCGCGGGCCGCGCAAAACCCCCACGGCCTCGTCGCGTCAGACGGATACGGTCTATCCCAGGACGCCGAGAAAAGCGGGATGCTGGCGCACCCGCGCTGTTTTGGCGCGTTTCCGCATTTTTGGCATCGGTTCGTGAATGATTTGAAAACGCTCAAGCCGGAAGAAGCCATTGTGAAAATAAGCGGCGGCCCGGCGCGGCTCTTGGGGCTCGCCGACCGAGGGACGATCACAAAGGGCAATGCCGCGGACATCGTGATTTTTGACCCGCGCCTCATCCGCGACCGCGCCACCTATCAGAACCCCTACCGATACCCCGTGGGAATAGAGTGGGTCATGGTGAACGGGAAAATAGTCGTGGCTCAGGGCCAGCACACCGGAGCGCGCGCGGGACAGGTATTGCGAAAACACAAAGTACAGTGAACAAAGAGTAACGAAATCCAAAGGTCAAACCTCAAATGTCAAATCAAATCCAAACGAATGCAATGCCAAATGCCCAAGCTCCAATGACCAATAAAACCCCAAATCCCAATGTCCAAAGATTGGGATATTGATGCATTGGACATTCATTGGAATCTTGGTCCCCGATTCAATCGGGGATGGACATTGGACATTATCGTTATTGATTTGTCATTTGGATTTTGACATTGGGATTTAGTTTTATCCTGATGGATCTCAAAGGAAAACAGGTATTGGTGATGGGACTGGGGCTCCACGGCGGGGGAGCGGGGGCTGTGGAGTTTCTGGCAAGGCGGGGTGCCCAGGTGACAGTGACGGACCTGCGGACGCGCAAGGAATTGGCTCCGTCCCTCGCAGCGCTCGCCGCATACCGCGGCGTCCGGTATGTACTGGGGCGGCATCGGGAGGCGGATTTCCGCGCGACGGACATGGTCCTCAAAAACCCCGGTGTCAGGCGCGATCATCCGTTGCTCATCGGGGCCGCGCGGCGGGGCATACCCATTGTCAGCGACGTGGGGATCTTTTTCCGCCTCTGCCCGGGCAGGATCATCGGTATCACCGGCACCCGCGGCAAGTCCACGACCACATGGCTCATTTGGAAATTTTTGCGCGCAAAATACGGCAAGCGCGCCCACTACGGCGGCAACATCCGGCGCTCCGTGCTTTCCATTCTGCCCCAGATTAAAAAAGGCGACCTCGTGGTGCTGGAGCTTTCCAGCTTTCAGTTGGCTGACCTCGCGTACGAACGCATGAGCCCCGCGGTGGCAGTGCTCACCCCGCTCATGACGGATCACCTCAACTGGCATCGGAACATGAGAGAATATCTTGACGCCAAGCGCGCGATCTTTCGGTTCCAGCGGCCGGACGAAGATCTTTTTGTGTATCGTCAGGACAGAGCGGTACTACGGCTTGCAGCCGCCGCGCCGTCTCGGAGCCGCACGGCATCCCTTCCCGGCGCTTTCAGAAAAATTGTGGATGAAAAATATTATGGAGG
>JBBTVQ010000080.1:0-3287 GCA_038063095.1 Patescibacteria group bacterium | reverse complement strand
GAACACAGAGGGCGCAAACGCATGCGTTTGCGCCTCGCGAGCGAGGATCATTTGTCCAGCCCGCAGCCCGTGAGCGGCGAGCGGGGCGGAGAGCAGAAACTACTTTCTCTCCTCCAGCTTCGTCTTTACCTCAAACTCCTTTGCGTCGCGGAAGACCTTGAACGAAACCTCGTCGCCCGACTGGTACTTTTCCAAAAGGGAGGCGAGCGAATGCCCCGCGTCAATCCTGTTCCCGTTGAGTTCCAGGAGGATGTCGCCTTCTTTGAGCTCGGCTTTGGCGGCCGGGCTGTCCGGCACCACGGCAAGTTCATTCTCTCCCCGGACCAAAAGCGCCCCGTAGTCGCGCCCGAGTTTTTTCTGCTCCGCAAGATCTTTCGTTACCATCTGATAACGGATGCCGAGGAACGGGTGCACGATCCGGCCATGCTTTTGCACGCTCTCCAGGTCGCGCTTGGCTTTATTGATGGGGATGGCAAAGGCGATGTTCTCCGCGCCCTGCGCCATCGCGGTATTGATGCCGACCACCTCTCCCCGCAGGTTGATGAGCGGCCCGCCGGAGTTGCCCGGGTTGATCGCCGCATCCGACTGAATCAACTCTTGCAGAACCTCAGATGCCACCCCGGGGCCTCCAGCCACCACGGAACGCTGCAAGCCGGACACCACGCCGACAGACACCGTATTCCGGAATTCTCCCAAGGCGTTCCCGATGGCAATCACGCTCTGTCCGATCTTGATGCCGCCAGAATCGCCGAGCCGCACCAAGGGAAATGGCGCGCCCTCAATTTTCAGCACCGCGATGTCCTGCGAGGGATCGCGCGCGAGCACGCGCGCCGGCTTTTTCTGCCCGTCGTTCATGAGCACCGTAAACTCCGCGGACGCGTCAGACACCACGTGCTTGTTGGTGAGGATCATCCCGTCCGGGGAGACGATGAATCCTGTGCCGGAAGAGACCTCCTGCTTCTCGACTCCCTTCTGCCGGAATTGCGGCACGCGGAAGCCCGAACCCCCGCCGCCGAAGAAGTCGCGGAAAAAAGGATCGTCGCCAAAAGGATCCACGAAAAATCGCTCAATCACCGGCACGTCCTTGGTCGCTACGATGCTCACCACCGCCGGAGACGCTTCTTCCACCACCTTCACGACGAGCTCGTCCTGGCGCAGGATCCGCTCGGTAGTTTCTTTCTCGGTGACCGTCTCCCGTATGCGCTCCAGAATGCCCGGCTTGTTGAACTGGATCGGCCCGCCTGCTACCTCACCGGCGCCAACAAGCGGCCCCAAGATACCCAAAGACAATACCGTGCCGATCACGGAGACGATAAAACTCAAAAGCACCGTGAAGAGCACGATCTGGTGGGTTGTGGGCTGCTGATTATCCATAAATAAAATGCAAGAAATCACCGCGTTGTTCACACTCCGTTATGTCATTCCCGCCCCCGCTTTCGCGAGGGTAAACTCCCGCGGGAATCCAGTAGGCCATTCTTGGCTCTCATGCTTGTTTTTCTGGATACCCGCTTACGCGGGTATGACATCCTTACGGGAAAAGCGTAAACAACGCTCCGATTTCTTACAAATAAAATACGTATGCGTAACGCATAGCCCATAGCGCGTAACGCTACAGCTCGCGCTATGCGTTACGGGTTATGCGTTACGGAATTATATTGCTTCCACTCTCTCCACCCCCTCCACTCGTTCTTTCAGCAGTTCCTCCACCCCGGCTTTCAAGGTCATCTGCGAGAGCGGGCAGTGCGTGCAGGTACCCAGCATCCGCACATAGACCGTTCCCGCTTCAAATTTCACAAACTCAATGTCTCCCAAGTGCTGGGCAATGTACGGACGGATTTCCTGCAATGCGTTTTCTATGGCGGCAGTCATATTTATCCCCCACCTATTTTGGACTGCAGTATATTCAACATTTGCATATCAGTTCAACCTCAATCTTGTTCCATGATAAGGTCAGGATACGATGGATGAAGACCGAACAAACTTTATGTCCAAAATAGGTGGGGGACAGGTACTTTTCCCAAAATATGATCGCGCGGCACCGGGCCGAAGTCCTTGCTGGATGAACCCCACGAAACCGCGCTTTCCATTATACAATAGTCGCCGTGGTACACCGCAGCGACTTTCTTTACAAACACGCGGCTCGTCTCTTTTGGATTGCGGAATACCGCACAGTCGCCGACTCGTACAACGCCCAAGGCGCTTGCCAAGTATCGCCTGCCGGGGACGAGCACGGGCCACATGCTCTCTCCCTCCACGCACACCACAAACACTATAGAAGTTAAACCTCTATAGTATCTATTGAAGTTCGATTTCAATAGATCAAAATAACTTTTTCGTAAGTTCTTGATATGCGTCATACCGCTCGGGAATGCCTTTGGCTTCATAAAATATCTTGGCGATGTTATCCACGGCGGCGACGAGTTCGCGCGCGCGCTCCTCGCTCACCTCCTGCTTATTTGCCGAACAGAGCTTCGCGGCCTTCCAGAAAATATCGTGGAGCGCGGGAAATTTCTCCAGATGCTCCGGCTTGAAAAAATCGGTCCAGAGGATCAGGAGTTCTTTTTTACACATCTCCGCGTGCTGTTCTTTGACCGCGATGCGGCGCGCCATGCCCTGCGCAAACGCGCTGACCGCCACGCCGTCCCCCATGGCGGCGGCCGTCATCGGCGCACGGAGTTCACTCATCTGCAGTACCATCCGTAGCACCGTCATCGCGGCAATTTTTGCCGGCGTGGGCTCGTAGATGCCGCACGGGATGTCGCAGTGCGCTTCCGCGGCGATCTCATGGAGAATAGCAAAAAAAGATTTTTTCAGTCCCATATCTTGAATGTCCAATGTCCAAATCCCGAGATTCCAATGAATGTCCAATGCCTCAATGTTCCAATCTTTGGACATTGGGGTTTGGGATTTTATTGGTCATTGGGGCTTGGGCATTGGTCATTTTTAAGGATATATTTGTTTCCCTTCTTCATCATACACCCGAATCGCCTGGGTGGGACAGGACTTGGCGGCCAGGAGCAGGGTCTCGTCGTCAATGGCCTGATCTTCCAGATCCTCGCGCCGCGTCTCGTCGGATGACGGCGGCCCGGATTTCCGCCGCAGCACCGCTTTATTTTCCGGATCCAATTCAAAGGCGCTCGGCGCCACGGCAATGCACGACGCGGCCCCGATGCAGAGAGTACGATCAATCATTAGTTTTCCAATCCGTATCTTCCCCGTGTCCATATCTTATATGTAATTTTATGACGCGTTGTCCCCACTCTTCGGTGTCATTCCCGCCCCCGCTT
>JBBTVQ010000079.1:10584-14069 GCA_038063095.1 Patescibacteria group bacterium | reverse complement strand
TTTCCCTTTTCCTCAAACTCGGCTTCCTTGGGGGCGGGGCCTTCGCCGGTCGGCTCTCCGGCTTCTCCGCCCGCGGAGCCGGGACCATCCTGCATCATGGACGCGCCGATTTTCTGCATGGCGGCAGAGAGGTCTTGACTCATGCGGGTGAGCGCCTCTTTGTCCGCGGTATCTTTGGCGCTTTTGAGCGTATTGATTTTTGACTCCACGTCCGCGCGAATGTCTCCCGGCACTTTGTCTCCGGCGTCGCGCAGCGCCTTTTCCGCGGTGTAGACCAGGGAATCCGAGGCGTTGCGCGCTTCCACGAGCTCGTGGCGCGTCCGGTCCTCGGCGGCGTGCACTGCCGCGTCTTGCTTCATTTTTTCTATTTCCTCTTTGGTGAGCGCGGTAGAGGCCTCAATGCGCACGGACTGGGTCCGGCCAGACGCTTTGTCTTTTGCCGACACGGAGAGTACGCCGTTCGCATCAATGTCAAACGACACCTCTACCTGCGGGGCGCCGCGGGGCGAGGGCGGTATGCCGTCCAGGATAAATCGCGCGAGGGTCTTGTTGTCAGACGCCATTTCGCGCTCCCCCTGCAACACATGAATTTCCACAGAGGTCTGATTGTCCGCTGCCGTGGAGAAGGTCTGGGTCCTGGCAGTTGGCACGGTCGTGTTGTGCTCAATCACGCGGGTCATGATACCTCCCAAGGTCTCAATGCCCAAGGAGAGCGGCGTCACATCCAAAAGCAGCACATCCTTGATGTCTCCCTGCAGGATCCCCGCCTGCACCGCGGCTCCCAGCGCCACCACCTCATCCGGATTGATCGTGCGGTTGGGCTCCTTGCCGAAAAGTTTTTTCACTTCCTCAATAATAAGGGGCATGCGGGTCTGCCCTCCCACGAGGATGACCTCGTGAATCGCGTTCGTGGTGAGTCCCGCGTCCAGTACGACTTTCCGGGTAATTTCAATGGAGCGCGCCACCATGTCGCGCACGAGCTCCTCCAGCTTGGCGCGGGTCATGCGCGTGTCCAGGTGCTTCGGACCCGATGCGTCCGAGGTAATAAACGGAAGGTTGATTTCGGTCTCGAGGCGCGTGGAGAGTTCGTGCTTGACGCGCTCCGCGGCCTCTTTCAGGCGCTGGAGGGCCAAGGTGTCTTTGGACAAATCAATCCCTTGCTCTCGGCGAAACTCCTCGGCGATCCAGCGGATGATCCGCTGGTCAAAGTCGTCGCCGCCCAAATGCGTGTCCCCGCCCACGGCCTTTACCTCCACCGTATCCGCGGTCACTTCCAAAACAGACAAGTCAAACGTGCCGCCGCCGAAGTCGTACACCACGATCTGCTCGTTTTTCTTTTTATTGAATCCGTAGGCAAGGGCCGCCGCGGTGGGTTCGTTCAAAATGCGCCGCACCGTCAGCCCCGCGATCTCCCCGGCGGCCTGCGTGGCTTTGCGCTGAGGATCGTCAAAGTACGCCGGCACCGTAATCACGGCCTCGGTTATTTTTCCGCCGGTCTTCTCCTCCGCGTCGTGCTTCAATTTCTGCAAAATCATCGCGGAGATCTCTTCGGGCCGAAACCCTTTGTCGCCCATCTTCACTTCCACCCCGGCGTTTGCCGCCTCTTTGATCTCGTATGGAATCCATGCCTTGTCGCGCTGGACCTCCGCATCCGAAAACTTCCTCCCGATGAGGCGCTTGATGGAAAAAAGCGTGTTTTTGGGATTGGTGACTGCCTGGCGTTTTGCCAGGAGCCCCACGAGCCGATCCCCGGACTTGGACACCGCGGCCATGGAGGGCGTGGTGCGCGCCCCCTCTTTATTTTCAATAATCTTCGGCTCGCCTCCCTCAATGACGGCCATGGCCGAGTTGGTCGTGCCGAGATCTATTCCGAGTATTTTTGGCATAACGTCGTATACGATACACGACTCACGTATCACGATTCACGATGGGATGACTCTTCTCCATCTCGTGTGTCGTGTTATGTGTCTCGTGACGCGTGATTAGGGTGTTTGATTTTTTGATATTTTTACCCGCGCGGGGCGGATGAGCCGGCCGCGGAGCGTATATCCCTTTTGCAGGATGGACGCGATGGTGCCTTCCGGCGCCGGCGATTCCTCCTCCCCGATTGCCTCATGGCGCTCCGGATCAAACGCGTTTCCGGGTACCGCGGTGATCGCTTCCAGTCCGTGGCGTTTCAGAATGTCTTCCAGTTGCGCGCGGATGAGGAGGATGCCGCGCTCGTCCGCCCCGCCCGTTTTCTCCATCATCGCCAGATCAAAGCTGTCCAATACGACCAGCAGTTCCTGCACGAGCGACCCGGCGGCAAATTGCAGCAGTTCCTCCAAGCGTTTCGTCTCGTCTCTTTTGTAATTGATAAAATCCGCCTTTGCGCGCTGCCAGCCCTCCAGATACTCGCGTCGTTCTTTTTCCAGACGCGCAATCTCCGCTTTCTGCTTTCGTATTTTTTCCTCGGCGTCGCGCGGAACCGCGTCTCCGTCGATTTCCGGCTCTATGGAAATACCACCTTCGTTATCGCTCATTTCGTTATCGATCATAAAGAGGCGCGAATAGTGCTGATAATCGCTTTATGCTTGGCATAGTTGGTACGAGTGGGGGCCACGATGCTGACAAACCCCCGGAATCCTCCCGGATGCTCCCAGGGGGCGAGGAATACGGCGTAGCGGCGCGCCTCGCGGCACGGGTTCTCCGCACCGATCCAGATCCGCTCGCGTGCCCGGGCGCGGGGCAGCATGCGATGGATCTCGGCGTCAAATATGTCGGCAAGGCGGCCAAAACCCCGCGCGCGCTCCGGGTCCGTAAACTCCGGCTCCTCTAACATCGCGGAAAACCCGCTTTTATAAAAAATATGCTCGCGTGCCATGCCCGCCGCGGCAAAGGTTCCGGCGATTGCGGCAACGGTTTTCGCAAATATGTGGAGAAATTCCTCCGTATGCCGGATGGCAAACGCTTCCCGCAGCAGCGCTTCTTCCTCTGGGGTGAGGTCTTTCTCCGCGGTCAGGTGATCCACGAAAAACCGGTATCCCTTGTCCGTGGGTACGCGGCCCGCGGAGGTGTGCGGCTGTTCCAGAAACCCCTGCTCGTCTAGCTCCAGCAATTCGTTGCGGATGGTTGCAGGGCTCAATCCCCAATTAAAATCCCGCGCCAATTCCCGCGATGCGATGGGGTGCGCCGTGCGGATGTATTCTTCAATCACGGCCCGCAAAATGGATTGTTGCCGCTCCTCTAACATGAATATCCCCAGTATACCGCCGTTAGCACTCTCCTGTCAAGAGTGCTAACTATCAAGAAAATCGTCGTACTCCCATTTTGAAACGATCGTTTCAAAATTGCGGTATCTGTTTTTTGTTGAGGTAAATCATTTCAACACCCATTCCGATCTATGCGATTGGATTTTCTTTTAGGTATTCGCGGAATTGATTGAGCGCCTCCGGAAACCGCTTTCTCCCGAGGTCGATGCGGAAGTGATTCCGCGAATAGTCAGA
>JBBTVQ010000079.1:0-10484 GCA_038063095.1 Patescibacteria group bacterium | reverse complement strand
GACATCGTATCGGGCAAGGATGCAATTTCCTATTCTCACTCAGAAAAGTGATCCCTCAGCATACGTACTGCAAACACTCTGTTCGATCGAACAGAGTGTTTGCAGTAAGCCGCGCCGCTTCCCCGCTGTTGAAAAATACAAAGCGTTGGCATATCATGGGGGAGCGTCCGTGTCACAATGCTTTCCATGGATTCGTTACTCGGCAACTTTATCGTCCTCCTCCTGCTGCTCTTGACCATGGGCAAAAGCGCCTCCTGGGCGTTGCGCGCGGCGATTTCGCTTTCGCACGCGGTTGGCTGGTCCGCGTTTGCGGTGAGCGTCGTGGTCGTCTGCGTCTCCATTCTGCCCGAGGCCATCGTATCGGCGCTGGCCGCCGCGGGTGGGGTGCCGGCGCTGGGCTTGGGCACGCTCTTGGGCTCCAATGTGGCGGACCTCACGCTGGTCTTTGGCGTCGTGGCACTCCTCTCTCCTCGCGCGCTCACGGTGCAGAGCGCCTTCATCAAAAAAGACCACCTCTATCTCGCTTTTTTGGCATTGCCGCTGGCACTGGGCTTCGGCGGCGCATACTCGCGGCTTGACGGGGTACTGCTAATAGCGAGCAGTGTTTTCTTCCTCTTTCTTATGCGCGAGCGGGCGGCTGCCGGCGGGCGCATGCCGATCAATCTCAACGGATTCACATTTGCAAAAAGCATTGCGGTGCTGCTGACGGCGCTGGCGGTCCTCGCCGCCTCCTCCTTTTACACCGTAGAGTATGCCGTGATGCTGGCCAGGGGACTGGGCATGGCGCCCGCACTCATCGGTCTTCTGGTGATCGCCATCGGCACGACGCTGCCCGAACTCTTATTTTCCCTGCGCGCCGCGCGCAAGCGCCACACGACGCTCGCGCTCGGCGACATCCTGGGAACGGTCATCGCGGACGCGACGCTGGTCCTGGGCGTCATGGCGCTCATCCGCCCGTTTTCATTCAATCCGCGGTTCATCATCCTCACCGGATTTTTCATGCTCTTGGGTGGTATTTTTTCCCTTTCCCTGCTCCGCTCCGGCAGGGCGCTCACGCGCGGCGAGGGGGCGATGCTCGTCGCGTTTTACGCGGCCTTTGCGGCGCTGGAATTTCTGCTGCGCGACTGGACGCCCGCCATCGGCATAAAATAAAAATTCAAAATGAAAAATGAAAAACGACGATGTAAAATTAAAAATGCGTTCGCCTGCGGGCGAACACCGCAATTTTTCATTTTTCATTTTCAGTTTTTCATTTTCCCCGTATGCAGCTGAAGATCTACAACACCCTCACCCGTCACAAAGAGACATTCAAAGCCCTCCACGGCAGGCGCGCGGGCCTCTACACCTGCGGGCCTACGGTGTATAGCTACGCGCATATCGGGAATCTCCGCACGTACATTTTTGAAGACATCCTGCGCCGAACTTTGGAATATGCGGGATACCAGGTGCGGCATGTCATGAACATCACGGACGTGGAGGACAAGATCATCCGCGACGCCAAAAAATCGGGCATGGACATCGCGTCCTTCACGGCTCCCTACGAGCGCGCATTTCTCAAAGATCTGGCAACCTTCAATATCCTGCGCGCGTGGAAATATCCCAAAGCCACGGCGCACATCCCGGAGATGACGCGCCTCATCGGGCGGCTGCTCAAGCGCGGCCTGGCGTATCAGGCCGACGGCTCAATATATTTTGCCATTGCCAAGTTTGCGCCGTACGGCAAACTCTCCCGTCTCAAACGGCAGTCGCTCGAACCGGGCGCCCGGGTAGACAGCGACGAGTATGCCAAGGACCGCGTGGAGGATTTTGTCTTGTGGAAGGCGGCGCGTCCCGGAGAGCCGTCGTGGCACGCTCCTTTTGGCGAAGGCAGGCCCGGCTGGCACATTGAGTGCTCGGCAATGGCGATGAAATATCTTGGGAGTACCCTGGATATTCATGCCGGAGGCGTGGATCTCATTTTCCCGCACCACGAAAACGAGATCGCGCAGTCAGAGGGCGCCACAGGCAAGCCGTTTGCGCGATTTTTTGCCGAAGGAGAGCATCTGCTGGTGAACCACGAGAAAATGTCAAAGTCGCTGGGCAACGTCTTCACGCTCCGCGATATAGAAGCGCGCGGCGCCGACCCCCTCGCGTTCCGGTATCTGGTGCTGACAGCCCACTACCGCTCGCAAATGAACTTCAAGTGGGAGTCGCTCGCCGCGGCGCACGGCGCACTTCAACGGCTGTATGATTTTGTCCGCACCCTCCAGGGCGCAAAAAAAAGCCTCAGCAGCCACTATAGAGGTTTAACCTCTATAGTGAAGAAATTTGATGCGGCAGTGTCAGATGACTTCAATACGCCCAAGGCGCTTGCCGCGGTGTGGGATCTCGTCGCTGCATATCATAAAAAACCAGAGGCATACGACCCAGCCGCGGCGCTCGCCATGCTCTGCGACTTTGACCGGGTGCTCGGCCTCGGGTTGAAAAGCATAAAAAAAGAATCAATTCCCGCCAAAGTGAAAGCCCTGGTCGCAGAGCGCGAATCCGCGCGCAAGAAGAAGGACTGGAAAAAAGCAGACGACCTGCGTAAAAAAGTAAAAGCCCTCGGGTATCTGGTGAAAGATACGCCGGAGGGCGCGATGATAGGACGAGAAACATAGCGATGTCTATTTTCGTTTGCCACCATGTGGAGATGCGCGGCGTTGATACGCGACTGACTTCCCTCTTTGTATACTCCTCTTCAGCATAGATTCACGGTCCAGCATCCACAATGGATGCTGATACAATAACTCTCTTGCCGCTTCCGTATTTAGACATTGGAGCCAATATCTTTCCTGGCTGTTGCCTCCTTGCACAAAAGGCGCAACAACACACAGTCCGTCCTGCATCGCCCATTCCACAACTTCAAACCCGGTCGGGAAAGAGCGGGAGATATTTTCCGGCTGCAGCGCTGTTCTCTTACTATTTTTGAACGTCGGCATCGTTCCATCCTCTTGATGAAAGGTGCTATCCCCAAGTTTTCCAGCCGCGCGGCTGGAATTTTTTTACAATGAGCGTATCCTTATGTGTGTCATATGGCGACGCAAAAGGCAAATCAGGGCGTGCGGATGCCGCCGCAGGACGTGGAGGCGGAGATTTCCGCGTTGGGCTCCTTGCTCTTGGACAAAGACGCGATCTACCGCGTGGTGGACGCGCTGTCCGTGCATGATTTCTACAAGCCGGTGCACCGCGATATCTACGAGGCGGTCATGGATCTACACGCACGGCGCGAGCCGGTGGACGTCTTGAGCGTGGCGTCGCGGCTCCGGGAAAAAAGCAAACTGGACGGCGTGGGCGGGTCCGCGTATCTGGCGTCCCTAGTCAACAGCGTGCCTACTGCGAGCCACGTGGAGCACTACGCATCCATTGTCCGCAAAAAGCGGCTCCTCCGCGACCTCATCGCCGCGTCCAGCCACATCGCGGAGTTGGGATACCGCGAGGCGGACAACGTGGAGGAACTCATTGACGACGCGGAGCAGAAAATTTTCGGCATTGCCAAGGACTCGCTCCGCCAGGAGTTTTTTCCGGTCAAAAGCGCCCTGGAAGAGGCGTGGGAGCGGATTGACCGGCTGCACAAGGGAGACGGGGCGCTCCGCGGCGTGTCCACCGGCTTCTCCGGACTGGATAATTATCTGGCTGGCCTCCAAAAGTCAGACCTCATCATCCTGGCGGCCCGGCCGTCGCTCGGCAAAACATCCCTGGCGCTCACCATTGCCAAGCACGTGGCATTGGAGGAAAAAAAAGCGGTCGGCGTGTTTAGTTTAGAGATGTCGCGCGAGCAAGTCGTGGACCGGCTCTTGGCGTCGGAGGCGCGGGTGGATCTCTGGCGCCTCCGCACCGGGCACCTCAACGAAGAGCAGGGCGACTTCACGGAATTGCGCAACGCCATGGCGCGGCTCGCCGAGGCCCCACTTTTTATTGACGACTCCGCGTCCCCCACCCCAATTGAACTGCGCGCCAAGGCCCGGCGCCTCCATGCCCAGCACGACTTGGGCCTCATCGTGGTGGACTATCTCCAGCTCATCCGCGGGCACGGGAGGACCGAGTCGCGCGTGCAGGAGGTCTCGGAGATTTCCCGCTCGCTCAAGGGCCTTGCCAAGGAACTCAACGTCCCGGTCTTGGCACTCTCGCAGCTCTCGCGCGCCGTTGAACAACGGGGCGGGGACAAGAAGCCGCAACTCTCAGACCTTCGTGAAAGTGGAAGCATCGAGCAAGACAGCGACGTGGTGATGTTTATCTATCGCCGGGATCCGGAGCAGAGGAGTGTGGCGGAAATCCTGATTGAGAAGCATCGCAACGGGCCTACAGGCAAGGTGGAACTCGCATTCCACGAAGGGTCTGCCACGTTCCGCTCGCTGGAGAAGCATTACAAAAATGGAATCTAATGAAGTTTGGTGGATAATGCCGCTTATCGGCGACCCAAACTAAGTTTTTTTGCGTCAAAACTTAGTTTGGGTCGCCGTCGTATGTTCGCACACCGAGGGCAATATTCACCAAACGCCTAATGTTTTGTTTGTTTTGTAATGTGGAGTTTGTGTTTTGTGATTTATCCTTATGTATCCTGAATCCATCCAAAAACTCATTGAGCTCTTCTCCAAGTTTCCCGGCATCGGGCCGCGGCAGGCGGGCCGCTTCGCGTTTTTCCTTTTTCGGGAAAACCATGCGTTTATTGAAGAGTTGCGCGTAGCACTCAAAGAAGTGCTGGACCGCGTGGCCGTATGCGAGCAATGCTTCCGCACCATGGAACAAAAAGAGGACGCCGTGCGCCTCTGCTCATTTTGCCGCGACTCACGGCGCGACCATTCACTCATCGCGGTCGTGGAAAAAGAATCGGATATGCAGAACATGGAAAAAACCGGCGCGTATCACGGACTGTATCATCTGTTGAACGGCGTCATCTCGCCGCTGGACAGCGATTCGCCCAAAAAAATACGGCTGCGGGAACTGTATGAGCGCGCGGCAAAGATGCTGGAGAGCGGAAGCCCGTGCGAAGTGATCCTCGCCACCAACTCCACGACTGAAGGCGACACGACGGCACTCTACATTGAGCGCATCTTAGCACCCCTCAAAGACACGCATCCGGCGTTCACAATCACTCGGCTCGGCCGCGGCCTCTCGCTGGGCGCAGAATTGGAATACATTGACGAGATCACCATCAAGAACGCCTTGACAAATAGGAAGTAGTGAACATGGCAAAAAATATCCGATCGGATATTTTTTGCCATGTTCACTATGTGCAATAAAACTCCGCGCATGCGGAGTTTTATTTGGTGATGATTTTTGTGATCTCCACCTCGGTAAAACGCTGGCGGTGGCCCTGCTTTTTGCGGTGGCGCGCCTTGGGGCGATATTTGAAGACGATCACTTTTTTACTCCGTGCCTGGCGGATCACTTTTGCTTCTACTTTTGCGCCTTTCACGGTCGGCGCGCCGACTGACACGGTATCGCCGTCTCCTATGACAAGCAGCACCTCATCAAACAAAATCGCGCCGCCCTCCGGCGCGTCCAATTTCTCTATTTTCAGTTTTTGTCCCGGGCGCACGAGATACTGCTTTCCTCCGGTCCTGATGACAGCGTATTGCATACTCATGCTATGATAGCATAGGTGCGGAGAAATACAAGAACCGGCTGGAAGAAAAAAGACCGATAGATTCCCTACCGGTCATACCTTACGAATTATACCTCACGAAGAAGCGCCTCTTTCTTTGCAATGCTCACTGTCCAGTCAACGCCGTACATCTTCATATATCGCTTTTGCGCAGCTATCAAGTGACATAGAAGATTTTGCACCTCCGAGTCGTAAAGATCCATAGTGCCGCCCTCCTCAATGATCAACCAAAAGATCTGCGCCTCTAGAAGAGTAATCCTATTCAAACGTGCATTTTTTTTCACCTCTTCCTCAAGCTGCCGATCCAGCCGCCTACTTGAGATGAACATACATACTAAGAAAACGATGCCAGCGATTGACAGAATATTCATTCTCTCAATCCTCCCCTTTATATTGTCAAAGAACACCAACGCTCCAACGATTATACAGCCGCATCCTCGCGTTCGGGAGCAGGAACGGCCATTGCCTCCACGCCGATGCGCTCGCCGGTGATGCGGAGCACGTCCTTGTCTATTTTCCCCAATTCTTTGTATGCGCTGTTGTACATGCTCACGCTCGTGCCCAAATGGATCCCTAACTTCCGCATGAACTCCTCGTATGTTTTGAGGTGCCGCCCCAGCTCCTCCACGCGCTTGCGGATCTCCTTTGCCGATTCCTCAATCTGCATGGCTTTGAGTCCCTGCATCACGGTCTGCAAATACGCGAGAAAGGACGTGGGCGAGACGATGACCACTTTTTTCTCACCCATCGCGTACTCCACGAGGTCGCGCGTATTGCTTTTGACGGCGCCGATTTTGTTTACCAAGAGGTCGTAATAGACGGCCTCCGCAGGGATAAACATAAACGCAAAATCCATGGTGCCCTCCGCGGGCTTGATGTATTTTGCGGTCTCGTCAATCCGGGTCTTCAAGTCGCGCTTGAACGCCTCCTCCAGCAGGGCGCGCTCCCGCTCGTCGCGGGTCTCCAGCAGGCGCTGGTAGTTTTCCAAACTGAACTTTGAATCAATGGGGATGATCTTGTCCCGTATCCTGATGATAAAATCCACGGTGTCGTTGTTGGCAAACCGGTACTGGCGCTCGTAGTTGTGCGGGAAAAAGTTTTGGAGAATGACTTCCAGCGAGTATTCGCCCAGAATCCCCCGCTGTTTGGGATTTCTCAAAATGTCCTGGAGATTGCGGAGTTGATCCGCAAACTGCACGACCTGGCGGTTGGTCTCGTCCAGCTTGACCAGTTTTTCGGTGACATCCCGCACGATGCCCGCGCTCCGGTCCGCCATCTCCTGCATGACGCGGGTGCTGGTGCCAAACTGGGACTGCAGTATCTTGCCGGATTCGGCGAGCCGCGCGTCCAGGGTGCGGGTCACTTCATTGATCTGCGCCTGCATCATTAGCATCATCTGATTGATGCCGTGCGGATCGTGCGGTGCCCTGCCGCGGCGCGCCAAAAACCACACGAGACCCGCAAGTCCGCCAGCGGCCAGAGCCGCGAGGATGAAAAATACCGCATCCATGGCCGTATGGTACCATCCGCTAACTGCGCGCGCCATCATTGACAAGTTTCTTGCTATAGGTTAGGATATAAAAAGTCCACTGCAACCCAGTGGTTTTTGTTTGCCAAGTTTTTCTAACCCTATGAGTATATTGCTCACGACCATAATATTGACCGTAGCGCTTTTGACGCCAAGTTTGGCTAAAGAAAGCCAAAATATACACGATACGCCGGTCAGCAGAGCGCCAGAAACAAGCGTGCCGGACGCCCTCCATGCGCCGAAAACGGCATTTCTCACCATAGAGGACTATGCTGAGGAAGCGGCGCGCGAAGCCGGCATTGACCCGATCCGGTTCCAGCGCCTCATCATGTGCGAATCGCGGTGGCGTGAGGACGCTGCGGGCGACAACGGGACATCCGTGGGACTTCTCCAGTTCAAGGAGGATACATTCGCCCATTTTGTGAAAAAATACCCAGCCGCGAGCGAGGCGGACATCCGTGATCCGCGCCGCCAGATTGACCTTGCCGCGGCGATGATTGCGGACGGCTATCTCCACCATTGGAAAAACTGTTCGCGCAAGATCGGGTGGAGCGACGAAATATGATAAAGCCGTTTTGATATCCACCCCTCGTATTGAACTGCAAACACTTTGTTCGATCGAACAAAGTGTTTGCAGTTCAATTTTGAATTCTATTACGTCTTCTTTGGATTCTTTAGCATCGCGCGGATGATCTCTTTTGTTTGCGCCGGCCCCGCGACCGGAATGTAGTCCACGCCGGTCTCCACCACCGCATAGTCATTGCCGCCGGGGAAAATGGCGTCTCCCACAAAAAGTATCTCGCGGATACCCACGCCGAGATGCCGCTCAATCTGCCGGAGGCCATATGCTTTGGTGATGCCCTTTCGGGTAACGTCAATAGAGGTGAACCCAGCCGCACGGACTTCAAACTCCGGGAGGCGCCGGGCAAGCATCCGGGCGATCTTCATTTTAATGGCGCGGTTCTCGCGGAGCCACCGCTCCTTCATCGCGACGCCGCGTTTCTTTCCGAGTACCTTCACCACGTCCTGCCCCAGCGCAGAAAATGTCACCTGCGTGCCGCGATCCTCAATCACGCTGCCATACACTTTTTGGGGGTGCGTATAATTCGCTTGTCTGAAGACCGCGGCAAAGGCCTTTTTTATTTTTGCTTTTTCACCAGTCGCGAGCCGCAGCGCATAGACGTTTTTCCATCCCCGGCGCCCATATCGGTAAAAAGACGTGGCGGTCGTGGGAAAAAGAAAGAGATTTTTGAGAAGATGGCCCTGCGTTTTCAGCGCTTTCAACCGCTGCAGCAGCTGAGTCCTGAAGAGCCCGTACTTCCCGCCGCCGATGACCGCCACTTTTTTTACGGTAAGGAGATGCGCCATGAGTCCCGCCATCTCGGCGTCCATAGGCGCTTTGGTGGAAGTCAGTGTGCCGTCCAGGTCAAAAACAATAAGTTTTTTGTCTGATATGTTTCGCCGACTGGAAATTTTCATGCGTCTATTATATCATCATCGCGTATGTCGCTCAAAATCGGTATCTTCAGGATACAACAAGACATACTATTGGCAATACTCCCGTTCCGCTAATTCCTTTTACCTTTGAAATAACGCTCCCGCCTCCGCGATATGTAACAGCGCAAGGGAGATACGAACAAGCGCTTTGAGCTTTTTCGTGCTATGGTGGCATTATGCATTATTCAGACGAGCGGCTCATAACCGATTATCTTGCGGGCGATGAAAAGTCGCTGGAAATCCTGTTCGGCCGATATCTCAAGCCAATCTACAGCTTTGCGTATAGGTATGTAGGCGGCGGGCAGGAGGCGGAAGATGTGACGCAGGAGGCGTTCGTGAAAGTATGGCGCCACATCAAAAGATTCGACCGCAGTAAAAGCTTTAAGACCTGGATTTTCTCCATTGCGAAGAATACCGCAATAGATTTCCTGAAAAAGAAGAAATTGATTCCGTTTTCCGAATTTGAAAACGAGGACGGAGAAAACACGATCACCGAAACGCTTGCTGATCCGTCTCCTCTCCCCCAAGAACTTCTGGAAAGAGCCAGTGTGGCGCAGGTGCTTCATTCGGCGATGGAGAAACTCTCGCCCCGATACCGCATGGTATTATTTTTACGCTATAACGACCACTTTAATTTCAGGGAAATTGCTGAATCCCTCGGCGAGCCTGAAAACACAATACGATCAGGACATAGACGAGCAATGGTTATGCTCAAAAAATTGCTATGCCAAAACAATCTCGTTTAATCGTCTGGATTGCAATCATCACCGTCCTTGCAGGCGGCGCATTATTATTGGTCAGATATCAATCGCAACCCGGGGCTCTTGATTTATTTGCTCAGTGCCTTAAAGAGAAAGGGGCAATATTTTATGAGGCTTTTTGGTGTCCGCACTGCCAGAACCAGAAAGCGATGTTTGGCAAATCCGCAAAATTGCTTCCGTATGTCGAGTGCTCAACGCCGGATGGCAAAAGTCAGTTGCAAATTTGCAAAGATAAAAATATCGAGGGTTATCCGACTTGGGAGTTCACCGATGGTTCACGGGAATCGGGAGAGGTGTCATTAGGCCGCCTCTCTGAGAAAACAGGATGTCCGCTTCCGTAATAAATCTATGACGCTCATATCCGCCGCAAGTTTAATACTTTCCTCGCTGACTGTAATCGGGCAAGTTATCATTGCCCTGATCATTGTTTCTATCTTTGTCCGCGAAACAAAAACATTGGAGGTCGTCAGCAAAAACGCTCTATTGTTTTCTTTCGTTGTTGCGCTCGTTGCAACGCTCGGCAGTTTGTTCTATTCGGAAGTTGCAGGCTTTGAGCCGTGCAAACTCTGCTGGTTTCAACGCATTTTTATGTACCCGCAAGTTATTTTGCTGGGCATCGCACTTTGGAAAAAAAATAGAGAGCTCGCAATCTATAACAGCATCGCACTCTCCTTCGTTGGCGCATTAATTGCGGGCTATCATTATTTATTACAGATCGGCATAGCACCAGAGCTTCCCTGCGCCGCCGTGGGTTATTCGGCGGCCTGTTCGCAACGCTTTGTAATGAACTTTGGCTATATCACGATTCCAATGATGGCGCTTACGGCATTTTCGCTCATTGTCGTTTTCTCTATTACGGCAAAATTAAACGCACCAAAACATAGACCTCTCTCGTAGTAATACACAAGAGGCGATAAACCTCGCCCCATGTTTGTAGGATTGGGGTATCCGAAGTTCGTTCGACCTTTCTTCGAACCCAACGACAAAGGGATGCACAAAAATGCACCCCTTTGTCGTATTACTGACCTTTTCCAAATGACTTAACATCATTTCTTTGTGAATAATCCTGATC
>JBBTVQ010000078.1:19589-20184 GCA_038063095.1 Patescibacteria group bacterium | reverse complement strand
CGGCACCGGTCAGCGCCCCGGCCATGAGCGCCCGCTGCATAAACGCGAATTGAAAAACTTCAAGCATTTTTTTGTTGTTTCTCTTTATGTGCGTAGAGCGTCTGCTCCGCGCCGTAGAGTGAACGCATGGTGTCTGGCGTCAGGGTCTCCTGCGGGGTACCCTGGCAGATGAGCGCGTGGTTCACGCAAAGCACGGTGGTCGCGTGGCGGAACACCATGTCTATGTCGTGCGACACCATCACGATCGTCATATTGTTTTTCCCCCGGAGATCACGGAGCAGTCCGTAAAACTCCGCAGACCCCTCCACGTCCACGCCGGCGGCCGGCTCGTCCAAAAACAGCATCTCCGGCTCATTCAAGAGGGCGAGTGCTAAGAGCACGCGCTGGAATTCGCCGCCGGACAGGACGCCGATCATCTTCTGCATGAGGTCTCCGGCCTTGACCGCGGCCAGAGCCGCAGGGATCGCATTTTTTCTTTTGCGATCCATGAGGTGCGCGTCCAGAAGTTCCGCCACCGTCATGGGCATGGTGCGGTCAAAATCCAGGCGCTGGGGCACATAGCCGATGCGGGACGCGCTGCCTCGCCGCGGCGCGG
>JBBTVQ010000078.1:1229-19579 GCA_038063095.1 Patescibacteria group bacterium | reverse complement strand
GCGAGGCAGCGCGTCCCCTGATTTTTATATCACCTTGGTAGGGGATGAGGCCCAGCATGGCTTTGACAAGCGTGGTCTTACCCGATCCGTTGGGACCCACGATCGCCACAATGCTCCCCGGCTCCACGTCAAAAGACACGTCCGCCAGCACGCGATGATTATGCAGTACGACGTTCAAATTTTTTACCGAAATGGCATTTTCCATAATTATCGAGTTTGTTGAGTAATGTCGTATTCATGCGGTTCGTTCACATCCCAAACTAAGTTTTTTAGCGTCAAAACTTAGTTTGGGATGTAAACAGCAGAGCGCCGGGACCTATTATTCACCAAACTCATTATCTCATGGCTGTCTTGAGCGTCTCCAGATTGCGGCGCATGAGGGAAAGATATGAGTCCATTTCCGGGTCTCCGGTTTCCATGGGATCCAGCGTAGAGACCGCAAGCCCGAGGTCGCTGGCGATCACCTCCACCACGCGGGGAGAAAACTGCGGTTCCGTAAAGATGGCCCTGACCCCGGTGCTACGGATGACGCGCATCACCTCCGCGATGTATCGGGGCGAGGGCTCTTTGCCGGGAAATTCCTCAATCACCGCGACTTGCCGCAAGGCATAGCGGTCCGCAAAATAGCGGAACGCCGAGTGGAATGCGACAAAGTCCTTCTGCGGGAATCGGGACACGGCGTCTGCGATTTCACGGTCCAGCGACTCCACCTCGGCGATAAATGCCGCGGCATTGGTGCGATAAAAATCAGCGTTGCCAGGGTCCGCCAGCGTCAGGGCATCACGGATATTGCCAACCTGGATGATGGCGTTTTGGGGATTGAGCCAGACGTGCGGATCCGCGCCCTCGCGCGCGTCCGGCCCTGCCGAACCCAATGGCGGTATACCGGCACTCGTATCCGCCACCGCAACGCCTCGATTGTCGCTCGCCGCAATCAATTCATCCAGCACCGGCTCCAAACCAAATCCGTTTTTGATCACGAGATCCGCGCTATTTATTTTCTGCACATCAGCCGGGGCAAAGGACGCCACTTCCGGCGTCTGGGTAAAGAGCAGGGAGAGCGCAATTCGGTCTTTGCCCACTTCGCGCGCAAAATCATAGAGCGGAAAAAAAGTTGCGACGACCGTGATCCGCCCAGACGCTGGAGGTACTGGCATCCCACGAAGAAAAGACAACACACCATTCTGCGAAATGAAGATCAACACCGCGGCAATCGCAATTCCAGCGGCTGCCAGCCCATACGCCCAACTTCTCTGCATACTGCCTATGATACCCTAAATATGGATGGTAGGCAACGAAGCGCGTCATACACATGGCTCAACTCTCAACCTATAGGTTGAGAGTTGAGCCATGACTCATTTCATTCGCGCGGGAAATAAAAAAGCGGAGGATAGGGGACTATCCTCCGCCGCGCTAATGCGATGAAACCAATTGCTCCAACTTGGTCTCGTTGATAAACCCCCCATCCTCCAACATTGTTACGGAGGGAATAATGCGATTCTGCTCAAATACCTCGGCTCTTACCGGGCCGAGGTCTTCCGGCTCCGGAATCCAGCCCATACGGATGGGGCGAGAAAGAACTCTGTGATTGAAACGCGCGATGTCCTCAACACTCCATTCGCAGACGCGCTGCTCGCCCAAGGCGACAGCCAAAAGAAAATTGCAAATCTCCTGCTGCATCTTGGATTCTTTTTGCTGCGAATTCTTATCATCCGATCGCGGATTGGGATTCGCTACGCGTATGGACGAGCCGGTGAACAACGCAATCAACGTCTCCTCTAAAAACCCTATCGCGAACGGCCGACGCATCGCAGTCGCCCAGTCAATCATAAACTCACCTGTTAGCATCCACTTGTCAGTAGTCAGCTTCTCAAATAACTCCGCCGCGTACTTGCGGACCGCGGGCGCCACATACGGGGAAGTCGCGATGCACGATAGTGCGGAACGCATGGCCATACAGCGTTCGTTCTCGCGCCCGCCCTGCGCCATCTTGACATAGCGAGCAGCCGGCTTCTGAAAAAGTCCGTAGAGCAGATATTCCAGCCCTCGGTATTTTTCATATTCCGCTAACTCTATATCATGTTGACAGATCCAGGCGGGCTGAAAATGTGCGTAATGCGCGACTCCATACTGGAATAGGTATCCGGCTAATACCGCAACGCCTTTGCCGTTGGTGCCGCGGGCTCCGTAAGGCCTTTCTTCCGTTGCCAGGATCGGAAGCAACCGCTCCCAATCCAATGCGTCCAAAATCTTACTGGCTGACAGGACTCTGATGCCATACTTTCGGGCCGCTTCCAATGCGCGCGCCTCACTGCCGCCGTCCACTACCGTAATACATCGCGGGGGCAGTTTCCGTGTCACATTGCTGAGTAATGATTCGCCGACCGGTCTTTTTTCTTTGACCGGTATGATCATCGCGAGCTTCCCTCCTTGCAAAAATTCTTTAGCGCGCGGCAGATTGGCTTCAATTTCTTCGTGCGACGGCCGCAGATAACCGGTGCTAAAGATTTGTTGAAGCCGTTCCTGCTCGCCGTTCATAACATCCGCGTAGTCCGTCCGTCTCTGCTGGGATTCCATCGTCGTCTCCTCTATTATTTGGTTGTAAATGTACTGGCTAAAGCCGGAAAGGATTTATTCCCTCTCTTACCTGCGGAATAATTTGTCCCGCAAGCAAGTTCCAGCTCACAAAGTCGGGTGCGGCAAGCGGCTCTCCGGTATCCGCGTTGTAATTCTCGTGCATGCCGCCGGTTTTTTCAATATCCGCAAGGCAGAGCCGCGCGGTCTTCTCGGCCAAACGCAGCGCCTCGCGCCGAAATCCATAATCCAGCAGTATATATGCCGTAAGGGAATTGACCAGCGGCCACACCGGTCCTTGCCAGTTGGAATGCGGCTTGATCATATTCACCTGATTATACGCGGGGTCGTCCGCGGCAAGGGTGCGGATACCCCACGGCGCCCATAGTTTTTTGGGATTCAGAATCCATCGCTTTATCATCTCCCGACCTTTCGCGTAGGGTACCATACCGCTCCAGAGCGGTATCAGCGACGCGTACGTTGCTCGCTTGATCCGCCGCCCGGTTTTTCTTTCCAGATTGTAAAAGATTTTTTCCTCCTCATTCCACAAGTACCGGAGGATATTCTTTTTGAGATCCCTCGCTTTCGCCCCGTACCGCAGAGATTTTTTTCTGTCTTTGAGTTTCTGCGCTATCATCGCCATCGCTACATATTCGCGGTACAGAAACGCATTGAGATCCGCCGCGAGTACTCCCCGCCGCGGATAGCCCAGGATCGCGACGTTATTGTCCGCGCCGGACTCCATGCTGTCATGCCACGCGCCGAGACCCGATCCTGCGTCAAAAAATTTTCTCTCTCGGTATCCGACCGAACGCTCCAATCGGTCCAGATGCGGAGCAAGCCACGAAAAATCATCTAAAAATCGGGAAGCGAACAAACATCCCTGCGCCAAAAACGGCTTCATATGATGAAGCCGTTTGTCAATGCCGTCCGGCGTGAGCAACCCGGGCGTAAAGCCGTCGGGGCGGACGTGCTCCAAGTAGTTGAGCGCCCAATTCTTGAGATAAATCGCCTCCGAGGAGATCTCCGAGGCAAGCGCCATGCCAATAAAAAAGCCGTCCCAGTCCCATTGCTCGTTATACGGGCCGCCAGGCACCAAATAGTCGTGCGCGATGTGTCCTTTTTTCGGACGCTTGACGAGCGTCTTCTTTTCCCGCAACGCCTCACGGATACGGTCGGCAAGAGTCATCGTGGATCGTTAGTTCTTTATATAACCACGGACGAAAAGAAATCGTTTTGCATGGCGAACGGGAAAGGTGTATCATTGGCGCATGGCTCAACTTGATACTGCGACGTTTGGCGCCGGGTGCTTTTGGTGCACCGAGGCGGTGTTCGAAGCGCTGGAGGGCGTGGTATCCGCGACTTCCGGCTATGCGGGCGGCGACATGGAGAAGCCAACATACGAGGCAGTATGCGCCGGCAACACCGGGCACGCCGAGGCGGTGCAGGTGGCGTATGACCCGGACAAAGTATCCTACGCCGATCTTTTGGAGGTGTTCTGGGCAACGCACGACCCCACGACGCAGAATCGCCAGGGCGCGGATATCGGCGTCCAGTACCGGTCCGTCATTTTTTACCACGATGAAGAGCAGAAGCGCCTCGCGGAAGCGTCAAAGGAAATACTCGCCGCATCGGGAGAGTTCACAAACCCCATTGTCACGGAAATCGTCCCGTTCCGCGCATTTTTCCCTGCCGAGCGCCGTCACCAGGAGTATTACAAAAACAACCAAGACGCGCCCTACTGCCAGATCGTCATCACGCCGAAGTTTGAGAAATTCGCGAAAAGATTCAAAGAAAAACTCAAAAAATAACTCATACGCAACTTTTGTCCGGCCGGACAATAGTTGCGTATCATGGCGATATGCGCAATGATACATTCGCGAAAACGAACGAGGAGTGGAAGCGGGAACTCACGCCCGAGGAATACGCGGCGCTGCGGGAAAAGGGGACCGAGACGCCGTTTTCCGGCCGCTATGTCCAGACCAAAGAAAAAGGCATGTACCGCTGCCGCGCGTGCGGCGCCGCGCTTTTTTCATCGGACGCAAAGTTTGATTCCGGCACCGGCTGGCCAAGTTTTTCTGAGCCGGCGCATCGGGAACATGTGGTATTGCGAGAGGACCCGGGTCCCGGCATGCGCCGAACCGAAGTATTATGCAAAAAGTGCGGCTCGCATCTGGGGCATGTCTTTGACGACGGCCCCAGCGACAAGGGCGGCCAGAGGTATTGCATTAACTCGGTGTGCCTGTCGTTGGACAAAGATTCATAGGACACGACTCCCTTGATTCAAAACTCGGTTTGGGAGGGTTTATCACTCAAAAGCGAAAACCCTTTATAGTCCCGAAGGGGTTATAGGGATATGTGCGGCATTGTCGGATACATCGGAAAAAAAGACGGCGTTTCTGTCGGACTGGAGTGCCTCAAACAGTTGGAATACCGCGGCTACGACTCTGCCGGAGCCGCGTTTTTTGACGCCGCCAATCGCGCGATCGTATCAATAAAATCCGTGGGCCGCGTGGCGCATTTGGGAGAAAAACTCAACGGCGCCGCATCCTCGCCACTCGCAATCTTTCATACGCGCTGGGCCACGCACGGGGGTGTCACGGAGGCCAACGCGCACCCGCACGCCGACTGCACAGGCACTGTCTGGGTGGTACACAATGGTATTGTGGAAAACCACCGGGAGTTGCGCGCGGCACTGGAGTACCAAGGCCATCGCTTCCGCTCCGCTACGGACACCGAGGTCATCCCGCATCTCATTGAAGAAGCGATGAAGGCACACTCTTTTGAAGACGCGGTGCGCCATGCCCTGGTACAGGTCCGCGGCACCTACGGCCTCGCGATCGTCTCCGCGCAAAATCCCGATATGCTCATCGCGGCGCGCAACTTCAGCCCGTTGCTCCTGGGCCTCGGCAACGGCGAATACCTCGTCGCATCCGACGCCTCGGCAGTGCTCAAGCACACCAAAAACGTCATTTATCTCGACGATGGCGAGATCGCGGTCCTGACCCCGCACGAACACCACGTGTATGACCTGCGCCGCAATCATCGCGCCAAAGAAGTACACGAGATTGAGTGGTCGCTGGAGCAGGCGCAAAAAGGCGGGCATGCGCACTTCATGGAAAAAGAGATCTTTGAACAGCCGGAGGCCTTGGAAAACTCCCTGCGCGGACGGCTCATTCCCGATGAGGGCATGGCAAAGTTAGGCGGGCTGTCCGAGGCGGGAGAGACGCTCCGCGCCGCGCGGCGCATCCTCATCGCCGCCTGCGGCACCGCCTATTTGGCCGGCAGAATCGGCGAATATATGCTGGAGGAATATGCGGGAATCCCGACTGAGGCGGATTTGGCATCCGAGTTCCGCTACCGCAAGCCGGTGTTCCGCGAGGGAGACATACTGCTCGCCATCTCCCAGTCAGGGGAGACCGCGGACACGCTGGCCGCGGTGCGCGAGGCAAAAGAAAAAGGGGTGCCCACGCTGGGCATTGTGAACGTCGTGGGTTCCACCTTGGCGCGCGAGACCGATGCCGGCGTATACCAGCACGTGGGGCCGGAGATCGGCGTGGCTTCCACCAAAGCATTCACCTCGCAGGTCGCGATTCTGACGCTCATGACCCTGCTTCTGGGACGCCAGCGCGAGCTTTCGTATGTCTCGGGGCAGCGCATCGCGCGAGAATTGCGGCGCATCCCGGATCTCATGCGGGACGTGCTGGCCCATCACGCGGCAATCCGCGCGCTTGCCGAAAAATACCGGCAACACCGCAATTTCTTTTTCCTTGGCAGAAAATACAATCTGCCGGTGGCGCTGGAAGGGGCTCTGAAACTTAAAGAAATATCGTATGTTCACGCCGAGGGGTACGGCGCCGGAGAACTGAAGCACGGGCCAATTGCCATGATTGACCGCGACCTTCCGTCCATCTGTATCGTTCCCCAGGACTCGGTGTACGAGAAAATGGTCTCCAACATGGAGGAGATCAAGGCGCGCGGCGGCCCCCTCGTCGCGATCGCCACCGAAGGAGATACGCGCATCAAAGATATCGCCGACGATGTGATGTATATCCCCAAGACCCTGGAAATGCTCACCCCGCTTCTCTCCATCATGCCCTTGCAGCTCTTTGCGTATCAGATGGGAGTCCTGCGAGGGCTGGACGTGGACAAGCCGCGCAACCTCGCCAAATCAGTCACGGTGGAGTAGCATACGGTTATGCAGGCATTAGTATTTGATACGCGCCATGGCGCATGGGAGACGACGCGCGGCTTTGAAAAAAGAGAAGTGCCGGAACCCGTGATTGACGAGAAGCAAAACCCCGCGGATGCAGACGCGGTCGTCATCAAGGTGTCGTACGCCGGGGTGTGCGGCTCTGACCGCGGCATCTGGACGCGGACCGCCTTTCGCGACGCCATACTCGCCAGCGTGGCCGCCGGAGACAAAACCTACCGCATCCTGGGGCATGAATTTTTCGGGGAAGTCGCGGACACGGGATCGCGCGTCTCGGACATCCGCGTCGGCGACATGGCCACCTGCGAATCGCACGTGGTCTGCACTGCGTGCTATCAGTGCCAGCGGGGCGAGCAGCACGTCTGCACCAACGAGAAGATCCTCGGCATCTCGCACGACGGCGGGTTTGCGGAATACGTGAAGGTGCCGCGGCACATCGTCTGGGTGACGGACACCGCAAAAATCCGTCCGGAAGTGGCGGCCATGCAAGAGCCGTTTGGCAACGCGGTGCACGCGGCGTCCAAAGTTGATCTCTCGGGGAAGAACGTCGCGATCTTCGGGCTCGGCCCCATCGGAATGTTTTTGACGCTGGTGGCGCGCGGCATGGGGGCGGCCAGCATCATCGGCGTGGAGCCCAACCCGGTGGCTGGAGAGATGGCGCGGGAACTCGGCATTGACTATGTCATTCCGCTCCGCCCTGCCGCAAAGGAGCGCCCGTACGCGCACGACGCCGCGGTCACCGACGAGATCATGTCCATTACCAAAGGAGTGGGCGCGGACGTGTCGTTTGAGATGGCGGGATTCAACTCCTCGGTCAACAACTGCCTTTTTGCCACGCGCCGCGGGGGAGACGTCATCCTCTTCGGCATCAAGCACGGCGACTTCGTCCTGGAGGACTACAATCGGCTCATCGTCCGGGGGTTCACCCTGCACGCGGTCATCGGCAGACAACTCTGGCGCACCTGGGAGACCACGCGCCGGCTTCTACAGGATCCGTCCAATACTATTCAAGAAAAGATGTGGAATGTAATTTTGCGTCAGGGGCAGGGGACCGTCATGCCCATTACCGACTACACCCCGGAAGCGTTTGAAAAAAAGATGACGGAACATCCGAAGATATTACTGCAGTTTTAAGACGCAATCCAATCACCAACTCCCGCCCAAACGCCCAAACCGAGTTTTCCAGATTCAAAACTCGGTTTGGGCGAGAGTCCCTATTGAAGTCAACTTCAATATGGAGGGCGGCGGGGAAAACAGATATCCATGTTTACGAACGTCAAAAGACAATTTGAAGACGAACTGCGGCAGATTCGCGACGCCGGTATGCATAAAGAAGAAGGCGTGCTGGAGGGAGCGCAGGGCGTGGAGATCACCGTGGCCGGCAAGCCCATGCTCAACTTCTGCGCCAACAATTACCTGGGGCTTGCCGCGGATCCCCGCGTTGCCGAGGCCGCGATCGCGGGCATCCGGCAGTACGGCTTTGGGATGGCGAGCGTGCGCTTCATCTGCGGAACATCGCGCGTGCACAAAGACCTGGAGCGGGCCGCCGCCGCGTTTTTCGGCGCCGAAGACGTCCTTTTGTATGGTTCGTGCTTTGACGCCAATACGGGCCTCTTTGAGACGATCCTGGGCGAGGGCGACGCGCTCTTCTCGGACGAACTCAACCACGCGTCCATCATTGACGGAGTTCGCCTCTGCAAAGCCGAGCGCTTCCGGTACCGACACAGCGATATGGTGGACTTGGAGGAGAAGTTGAAAGCAGCCGGCGCGCGGCGCAGGATGCTCATTGCGACAGACGGCGTCTTCAGCATGGACGGCGACACGGCACGCATCAGAGAAATATGCGATCTGGCGGAGAAGTACGAGGTACTCGTCATGGTGGACGACTCGCACGGCAGCGGCGTCATGGGACCCAGGGGCCGCGGCAGCGTGGAGGGATATATGGATCGCATAGACATCCTGACGTCCACGTTTGGCAAGGCGTTCGGCGGGGCCTCGGGCGGGTTTACGGCCGGGCGCCAAGAGATCGTGGCGTTCCTGCGGCAAAAAAGCCGCACCTCGCTTTTTTCCAACAGCGTGCCGCCGGGGATTGCGGCGGCCGCACTCTATGTCTTGCGCAATTTTGACGGCGCGCTCTCCGAGGCGCGCCTTCGCCTCGCGGACAACACGCGCTATTTCAGAAAGGAGATGGAGCGCCTCGGATTTGCGCTGGCAGGGGACGGCGCGCACCCCATCACGCCCGTGATGCTCATGGATGAGAAGAAGACAACCGCTATGTCGGCGGCAGTCAACGAGCGGGGGATTTACGTGCGGGGATTCACATACCCTGTGGTGCCCCAGGGACGTGCGCGGATTCGAGTACAGCTCTCCGCGGCGCACACGAAAGAGCAGATGGATCGTGCGCTTAATGCTTTTACCGAAGTTGGCAGGGATTTGCGCGTGATATAACTGACCCAACCTAAGTTTAGGTCAATTCCCACCTAAACTTAGGTTGGGTCACGCGGCATACGAATATGAAAAACATCGCCATCATCGGCGGCGGCACCGGGACATTCACGCTTCTGGCGGGATTGCGGAAATTTCCGAGCAATAATACGGTGATCGTCTCATCCGCGGACGACGGAGGATCCACGGGCGTCTTGCGGCGGGAACTAGGCGTGATGCCCGTGGGCGACATCCGGCAGTGCCTCGTCGGGCTCTCGTACACCGACGCCCGGATGCGGCGGATCTTTTCCTACCGGTTTGAAAAAGGATCACTCGCCGGGCATACGGCAGGCAACATTCTCCTGGCCGCCGCGGAGAAAACAACGGGAAGCATTGCGGAGGCGATAGCGCTGGCGGGAAAGATGCTCAATGTCCGCGGGGCCATCATCCCCGTCACCCTGTTCCCCACGCGCCTTACCGCAACATACTCCGACGGCAGAAAAGTCGCGGGAGAGCACAAGATTGACGAGCCGAAAAATCCCAGCAGAGCATCCATCACGGGACTCGCGCTCTCGCCGTCCGGCCCGGCCAATCCCCAGGCGCTGGCGGCTCTGCGCCGCGCGGATGCGATCATCTTCGGCCCCGGGGATCTTTTTACCAGCGTGCTCCCGAATCTGCTGGCGAGCGGTGTCCGTGAGGCAGTCGCTCATTCTAGAGCAAAAAAAATCCTCATCACAAACATCATGACCAAGCCGGGGCAAACCAACGGCTTCCGCGCGTCTGACTTTGTGCGGACGCTCAACGACTATCTTGCCATAGGGGGGACGGCGCATCCGATTGACACTGCCGTTGTCAATAGCAAAAAACCCGCGGCGTCTCTCTTGATTCCCTACCGAAAACAGAAGGCGGCGTACGTGGAGCCGGATACGGCAGCCATCACGGCGCTCGGCGTTGACGCGGCGGCCGGGGACTTCCTCGCCCGACGGGTCTTTGCGCGGCCGCGGGGCGACCGATTGGCGCGCAGCGCGCTCCGGCACGACAGCGACAAGACCGCGCGGATTATTTGGAAATTGCTCGAAACGCATAACCCATAACGCGTAACGCGATTGCGCTACGGGTTATGCGCTTTGCGCTACGCATATCGTATGCGCCTCAAGCAATCACGCTTCACCAAGCCATACGCTATAAAGTTTGAAATGCAGGAACGCGGCACGAAAGCCGCGTGGGGGTATCTATACCTCATTTTTCAGGATCGGCATCGGGAACCCTACGGCCTCATGGAAAACATCTACGTGCAGCCGCAATACCGGAACAGGGGATTAGGCACTACATTGGTAGAGCGCATAATCCAGGAGGCACAAAAGAGAAAGTGCTATAAACTGATTGGTACCAGCAAGGCCGCCAATGCCGGCGCGCATCGGTTTTATGCGCGCTTCGGCTTCAAAAAAGTCGGGTATGAGTTCCGCATGGATCTGAAAAAATCAGATCCCCTGCAGCGCGACTAAAGCACACCCCACGATCGTGGGGTGTGCTTTAGTAATCTTACTAAACCTTGATACCCATGATCATCCTTGATTTTGACGGGGTGCTCTTTGACGACGAGCGGTTCAAGCGCGACTACTGGCGCCTGTTCCGGCGCCACGGCGTTGCGCATCGCATACACCAGGCTGCATACGCCGAATCAAAAGCAATGCACCGCGGCGGCTATCGCCACGATCTGCATTTGTCGTTCATACGGAAACGCGTACCCGCATTCAAAATCGCCGATGCCCAGCGCGACATTCATAAACTCCTCGCCGGTTCCGCCGCGTATCTGTACAGAGACGCCAAGCCATTCCTTCGTCACTGGAAATCAAAGGGTGAGACGCTGGCACTGGTCTCCAGCGGCAATGCGTTTCAAAAAAGAAAAGTTCGCGCGAGCGGACTCTCGCCATTTTTCCGCGCGACCGTGGTGGCGGATACCACGGATAAAGTAGGCCCCGTACGGACGCTCGTGCGGGGCTCACGCGCCGCACGAGCGGTCTTCATTGACGACAGAAAGAATTTTGTGGATGCGGTAAAGCGAAATTTTCCCCGTATCCTCGTCGTGCAGATGATACGGCGAAAAGATCAGGAACGCAGCACGCGCGCGGACGTGATCGTCCGCAATCTCGCCCAAGCGCGGCGCGTCATTGAACAATGGACTGCGCGGCCGCCAGGTGCTCGGGGGTATTGACGCCGATGGCTTCCCTCGGATCAATGGCAAGAGAGGCAATCGGCGCCCCCTCTGCTGCGGCAATCCGTACGAGATCACCAAGATAGTATTCCTGCGCCGCGTTCTCGTTGCCGATTTTTTTAAGATTATCCCACAGCCACTCCGCGCGGAACGCAAAGAACGCCGGATTCAGTTCCGTGATCTCCCGCTGGCGCGGGGTCGCGTCTTTTGCTTCCACCACGCCCGCGATGCTGCCGGAGGCGTCGCGGATGACGCGCCCGAAGTCCGCAAACGGAGCGCGCCAGCCGTCAAAATCCTCCACGGTCGTTGTCATCATGGAGAGAAGGCGCTCTTGGCGTTTGTGGAGTGCCGCAAGTTTTGCGATGGTCGCGGCCCCCACCAGCGGATGATCGCCGTAGAGCACCATCACGTGTCGCGCATTTCCTTTCAGTAGTCGCTCAGCGCATTGCACCGCATGCCCGGTGCCCAACTGTTCCGCTTGATATACATAATCATAGCCGTCTCCGAGTGCGCGGCGCGCCTGCTCCTTGTTCTCACCCACAACAAGCACCGGCCGGCTGTCCGCCCCGGACTTTTTGATGGAATCCAACAAATGCTGAATCATAGGCCGTCCGTTGAGGGGAATGAATACCTTGGGTATCTCGGACCGCATCCGCGTCCCTTTGCCGGCGGCCAGTACCACGACACGCATGTCCATACTCATAAAACATTGATACAACGATACAGGTAACCCGTACTGTATGGCTGACGAGATACTTCTCATAGACAAGCCAAAAGGCATCACGTCGTTTGACGTGATCCGGCGGTTGAGGCGTCAGTGCGGCGTCAGAAAAATTGGCCACGCGGGCACACTGGACCCCAACGCCACGGGTCTCCTGATCATCGGCATCGGAGCGGGGACAAAACGCCTCCGCGAATACCTGCGTCTCCCCAAAACATATGTCATGGACATCCTCCTCGGTATACGCACGGACAGCGGCGACATTGCCGGTCATGTCATCGCGACTTCTCCTTGTCCAACATTGAATGTCGGACAAACCGAAGAGACGCTGCATGACATGGTTGGTATGATTGAATTGCCGATTCCCGCATACTCCGCGCTCAAGTACAAAGGCAAGCCGAGATATATCTATGCGCGAAAGGGAATCGCGATTGAACCGAAATTACGGAAGATGGAAATCTCCTCCCTCACCCTCAAAAACATAGAGGAAATCCACTATAGAGGTTTAACCTCTATAGTGCCTTCTATAGTGCTGAAAGTGGAGATGGAGTGCGCCTCCGGCACATACGCGCGCTCTGTCGCGGAAGAAATCGGCAAGCGTCTGGGCGTCCCCGCAACGCTTCAAGACCTCCGCCGCACCCGCATCGGCCCGTTCACCATCGAACAGGCACAACCCCTCCTTTGATCAGAAACGTTATTTGGAGTTCCATCTCAAGCAATCCCGCGCGCATTGCGCCATGTGCGCAATAATATTATAATGATAAAAACCCGGCAGGCGTTTTTTATTTGCGTACGATATGATCCGCAGGATACGAAATCTCAACACCTATCTCTCGCTCACCGCGCCCGAGGCGTTTATTGCAGTACCGCGGCGGTGGCTCTCGCGGGGACTCCGCACCTTCCCCGCGTTCCGGAACCGTAACTACCGGATCTATTTCTCCGGACAGTTTGTCTCGCTCGCGGGCTCCTGGTTGCAAACCGTGGCGCAGGGGTGGCTCGTCTTTGAACTCACGCACTCGGCCTTCTGGGTGGGCTTTGTAATCGCGCTCTCCTCGCTCCCTGTGCTCTTTTTCGGCGTCTTGGCCGGAGTCGTCGTGGACCGCTTCAATACAAAAACCATTCTCTATGTCACGCAAGCGCTGCCCATGATATTTGCCGCAATTTTGGGCTTTCTGACGCTCTCCGGCAGGGCGGACATCTTCACCATCTCCGTGATCGCGTTCCTCCTGGGGCTCGTCAACGCCTTTGACGTTCCCGCGCGCCAGACCTTCACCGCCGAGATGGTAGAGTACCGGCACCTCTCATCCGCCATTGTCCTCAATGCCGCGGCGTTCAACGGATCCCGCATCATCGGGCCGTCCCTGGCCGGCATCTCCATAGCGCTCCTTGGCGTGGGCGGCACTTTTCTCATCAATGCGGCAAGCTTCATCGCGGTTTTGATCTCCCTCTGGCGCATCCGCGTGGACGCAAGCCCTCCGGATACGCAGGCACACCCACTCACGGCATTGCGCGAGGGATTACGCTACACGTTCTCGCGCCCGGATCTGCGGCTCATCATGTTCACGGTGGCGTGCGTATCCATTTTTGGCTGGTCGTATATCGCGATCCTGCCGGTCATTGCCGGAGACGTATTTCGCCAAGACGCGACGGGCCTTGGATACCTGTATACCGCCATTGGATTCGGGGCGCTCACCGCGACCGTGCTCATATCGCTGTTCCTTTCCCGTCTGGGACCGGCGCCGTTTATTCTCGGCGGCAATATTGCCATCGTCGGCATCCTCGTCGCCTTCTCATACACCGCGAACTTCCGGGTCGCCTTGGCGCTCATGTTTCTTGCGGGGCTGGCGCTCATGGTCCAGATGTCGGTGATGAACAACACGGTGCAGCACTCCATTGACCATGCGCTCCGCGGGCGCGTGATGTCCATCTTCGTCACCATGTTCCGCGGCATGTCGCCCGTGGGCGCCTTCCTCATGGGCTGGCTGGGAGATGCCGTGGGTCCCATGTGGGCCGTACGCCTCATGGCGATCCCGCTTGTGGGCACCGCCGTTCTCCTGGGGGCGCGCCGCCGCCTGATCCGGCACCACGCCCGGCATGTATGACGCTTGCGCCTCCGCCGCGGGCGGCATATAATAGAGGGTATGGAACAAAAAACGTGGAGCGTGCCGCGCAATCTCTTCCTGCATCTCCTGATGATCGGCACACTGTATGCAAGCGTCATTGGCTTACTCGTCTTGCTTTTCCAGTACATCAACGTCGCATTCCCTGACGTACTGTCCGCGCCCTACACCGAAATTCTGGACCGCATCAGGCGCGCCGAATCAGTGCTCCTGATCGTTTTCCCCGTGTTTCTCGCGGTCTCCTGGCTACTGGAACGCGACTTTATAACAGACCCCGCCGCGCGCGGCGGCAAGACGCACAAGTGGCTCATCTATTTCACGCTTTTTCTCTCCGCAGTCACGATCATCGTTGACCTCATCATTCTCATCTACAATTTTCTCGGCGGGGATCTCCGCGCGCAATTTTTCCTCAAGATCGCCGCGGTGCTGGCCGTTGCCTGCGCGGTGTTTGGGTACTATTTTGGGGAACTGCGCCGATCCGCCGCCGAAGTTGCCCGCGCTCGGCAGCATGGCACTTCTCTCCGCGTCCCACGATATGCGGCGATCGCATCCGGCATCCTCATCCTGGCAACCGTCATTGCGGGATTTTTCATCGTCGGCTCCCCGGCGACCCAGCGGGCGCGGCGTTTTGACGCGGAGCGCGTCTCGCATCTCCAGATGATACAAAGCGAAACCATCAACTACTGGATACACAAAAGCGAACTGCCGAAAAATCAAGACGAGCTGAAAAGCAGCACCACCGGCTTTGCGCCGCCGGCAGACCCCGAGACAAAACAACCCTATGAATATCGCGTCACGGGACCGCTGTCTTTTGAATTGTGCGCGACGTTCAAGACGGACGCGGTTGATACCGCGAGCGTCTATCCCCGTGTCAAACCCGCACCGCTGTTCTACCCCGACGGCGCGGCCGTCTCGCCCCAGGTCTCCGCCAATGACGTCTGGAGCCACCCTGCGGACCGGCATTGCTTCAGCCGCACCATTGATCCGGACTTCTATAAGCCGGAAAAGCGGCCACTGTAAAGGTCGGCGATTTCAATATATCTTTTTTTCTTTTTATGATGCAGGGGATGGAAGGAAAGGCGTGCCGCTGTACGCATCACTCTATGATTCCTATCTTTGCGGTTGCGTTCGGCGTGGTATTTCTTTTGGGAGCGCTGGATGTACTGACCGCGCGGGCCGTGGCGATCGCCTGGCCGGTGATCGTGATCGCCGCTGGTCTCACCAAACTCACCGGCAGAATGTGTAGCTGTTGCGCAATGCCGAGCGAGAAGATGCGGGGGATGTAGAGCATGTCCGGAAATCCCGTATTCCGCTGCAATCGCATAATTGCGGCTGCGACGCCCAACGGCTCACCCTCGCCGTATCACCCGATACGGCTCGGGCTCCGCCGGGACGTCTCGCTCGCAATTATGCGATTTCGCGATGAAAGAGGATTTCCGGACATGCTCCAGCATCGCGTAGGTACCGCCCCGACGTATGTCGGGGCGGTTATTTTTATTGCCTTAAAAACGGTGCTACCATTTCCGTATGCAACGGATTATCGCACATTTAGATATGGATGCTTTTTTCGCGGCGGTGGAAGAACGCGAGCATGAGTCGCTCCGCGGATTGCCGCTTGTGGTGGGCGCGGATCCGGAGGAGGGAAGGGGACGCGGCGTGGTATCCACGGCAAACTATAAAGCGCGGGAATACGGCATCCGTTCGGCAATGCCGATCTCCACCGCCTGGCGTCTGTCCGAGACCGCACGACGACACGGCAAACCCGCTACCACATTTCTCCGTCCCAGTTTCGGTCTCTATCGCGATACATCCAGACGCATCATGGCGATCATCCGTGAATATACCCCGCTCGTGGAAGAGGCGAGTATTGACGAGGCATATTTCGATTCATCTCACTGCGGTAAGTGCGGTAAGCTAAGCTTACCGCAATTTGAAGCAGCAAGGGACAATGCCATCAAAATCAAAACGCACATCCGCGAACAGGAGCGCCTCACCTGCTCCATCGGCATCGGACCCAACAAACTCATCGCCAAGATCGCCTCGGATATGAGCAAGCCCGACGGCCTCACCGTCGTGATGGCGCAGGACGCGGAAGTATTTCTGGAGTCGCTTCCCATCCGTAAAATCCCGGGCATTGGCCCGAAGACCGAGGCGGTCTTCCAGAAAAGGGGAGTGGTACTGGTCCGAGACATGAAAAAATACTCGCGCGATGACTTATTAGAAATTATGGGCAAATGGGGGAGTGATCTGTACGGCATAATACGCGGCATTGACGAACGACCGGTCGTTGCTGAAGCAGAAGAGGCAAAATCCATCGGCGAGCAGGAGACGTTTGCCGCGGATACGCGGGAACCCTCGTTTTTGTTGGAACGGCTCAACGCCATATGCGCCGGCGTACACAGGCACTTTGCAGAGGAAGGGTTCCGGAGCTTCCGCACGGTTGTTGCCACGATCCGCTTTGCCGACTTTGAAACCCTCACCCGCAGCCACACGCTTGCCGCTCCGACCGGCTCTCTGCAAAAATTGCAGTTCGAAGCCATGCACCGCGTCATGCCATTTCTTGACGCCCGCGAAAACCCCCGCCGCAAAAAAATCCGCCTCCTCGGCGTCCGCGTGGAAAAACTCTCGTGACCATCCCTCCCTTTTAACCGCTTAAGCGGATAAAAGGGAAGGAAAGAAAAATGGCGCTTGCGGGATGCGCAAGCGCCGTGATAACACGCAAGGATCAGCGTCCTCCTCATTCCTGATTCTGGGAAGCAAGTTTTCTCGCAACTGCCCTGGTGGCATCTGTGATGATATATCCCAAGCCTGTTGATTGTCCTTCAGTCACAAGGATTCTCATCAAAGCTTGGAGTCTTTGGGGGTCATCACTTGATGCCTCTACAAGCGCATGCACTACTGCTTCAACGCTTTGCTGATTGATCATACTCATGAAGTATTCCCCATTGTGCAACGTTGCCGATACTGGCCGCGAATCTCGCCCACGCGAGTTCGTAACCAGTAGCCGACACCGTTGATGGATTGAATTGTAAAAGATCAAACAAAGAGCGTCCCGACCACCGGTCGGGACGCTCGCGGATTTCTCTTCTTGCTGCTTATCGCGACATATCCCAATACCGCCGACGCTCTGCGGACATCATGCGCATCATCATGGCCATCATCATTGACAGCATCATGCGGGGTGTACTTGGCATATATCGCGTATCCATATTGGCGTCATTTGTAGCGCAACGGCATCCTTGTGTCAAGCACATGGTTTTCCACAGGCAAAAAGTTCCTGCTATTGACACCGAACGCGCCCGTATGCTACCTTACCGGTAAGGATATGAAATCGCCTTACCTATCAGCAACAACGGCATGGTGGTGGGCTTTGCACAACGCGCAAAGTCCGAATTTGGCGAGCAGATAATCACATCCCGCAATACGCATTCTCATCGCCCTCCGGACTTTGCCGGAGGGCGATTCTTTTGTCCTGACGCATTATTCTCAGTGCGCTATGGAACAATGCGCCAGCACGAAAGTATCGGATGTACAGTTCGTTGACAATGAGATAGCGGGTGCTGGCAAGGAGAAACACCTGACACAGAGGAGGTTCGCTGATGAGGACGCTGAAACTTACTCATTTTCGTGAACGGAGCTGCACGGAAACAGGATCCATGGCGGAGTTGACTTTCGCCGCCACAGATGCCAGCGGTGTCAGGCATTTTACCACGGAAGGCCGGCATGCGAATGCCCGTCTTGCCATCGGTAATGCAGTCGCGATCGCAGTAGGCATCAACCCGCAAAGTATTACTATAGTTAGAGATGTACTTGATCCGCTGAAGTATGAACTCGCTCTCACGATTGAATATGAAGCATGGATCAAGGGCGGTAGCGCAATCGTTTCTCGAAACAACGAGGGGCATGTCGCGGAAACGATTGTCAACGGATTTCTTATGGCGCTTCGGAATGCCGAAGCCGATCCGCGTCCCAAGCGACGGCGGTTTCCCTAATACGTCAGTCAAAGAAAGGAGGTGATCGTACATGGGCTGGTACGACGACGAAAACTGGTAGCATGGCGGGCAGAGCGCATGCGCTCTGCCC
>JBBTVQ010000078.1:0-1219 GCA_038063095.1 Patescibacteria group bacterium | reverse complement strand
CCCGCCCCTTACTTTTCCACAAACGCATCTTGCCGGGCGCTTGACACGCTATTGGGGTATTTGCTACACTACCCATACTGTTATGAATCACCGCATCCATACCGCAACAGCATACTTTTTCGGCTTTACCTACTTTATCCCCACGGAGTTGGCGGTCTTGATGCATAGGCAATAAATATAAAGAAGTAAAGACGACCAGCCGACTCCTCACAGACGAGGGGTTTTTTGTTGGCATGGATTGTCAGGCGTCACCCGACATGAGCGCGGAAAACAATTTCTGCCCTCATGCCGGAGGATATGATTATTCCTTCGTGTGCCGTACCTTTCATCTCGTCTCAATGGAGGGGACGATTATGAGCCGAATGAGTTCCGCGGATGAGGAAAAATATCTTGTCATGCTACAGCAGTACCGGGTAAGACACTTCTGCCTTGGAGTCATCGTCAACAGAGAAAGAATGTATCCGGTATATCGTGATGATGATTCAAACCAGGTCCAAGAATACTGCGACAGATTCACTTTACGAAGCGGCGAGCGTCTTCTGGTTATTGATAGACGTTCCGTAGAGGTTCTCTCGGAACGGAAACCAGCGGTGACATACCCATTTCCTCGCCCATACGGCATTCTTTAAGTATGGAGCGTCTCCTCGACGCTCCCATTTTTCTTTTCCACAGGCGGGGTATTGACATCGTTTTGCCGCTTTGCTACTGTGGATTTCAATATGCTTTGCGTGCATCGCAGTATTGGCGTCAAGAAACACATCACCCAACGGAGTGGGCGGCATTGCGATATGATTGGATAGCGCGATACATACGACAAAAGCAGCAGTCCGTCGACTCCTCACAGGCGAGGGGTCTTTTGTTCTTTGACTTTTTACTCCGGGGAGGATGTGCCGTGATAGGCGCCAGCAATCCGCGGTTCTCAATTTCCTGCATAGAGCCCGCGGACGATTTTGAGCCGGAAAAGATGGTGGGAATTCTCCGTGGGTATCCACGGCTGGGTGCGCCTAGCCGAAGAGGAGCAAGAAGATGCCACTGCCGATTGAGGGGATACTGGGCGAGAAGTACGAGGAACTAATGACACAGCACAGTCATCTGCTACGCGAGTGTCGGACGCTTTGCAGGATCAAGCGCAAGGATAGAAATCAGCAGGTGCGCTATATGCGCCTCAAAAAAGACATCCTTCCCAGAATCAACGCGCGAATCGCCGCTCTCCAAAACC
>JBBTVQ010000077.1:0-7517 GCA_038063095.1 Patescibacteria group bacterium | reverse complement strand
CTATTTGGTGAAGATGAATTACAAGCTGGAGGAGGTAGTGGAGAAGATAAAGAGCGTCCTGGCTGCGTAAATGTCCAATGTTCAAATCCCAAGTTCCAATGAATGCTTCAATGACTCAATGTCCAAAACGGTTTGAGGCATTGGGATTTGGATCTTTATTGGTCATTGGGGCTTTGGCATTTGGATTTACCTTATGAGGGTAGAAGAATCCCAGCTCAAAGCATTCCTCCTGGACGCGGGCATGATCAAGCCCGCGGCATTGAAAAAAGCCGAGGCCGCCGCCGCAGCCGAGCAGAAGTCGTTGCGCGAAGTGCTGCTCAACATGGGGTCAGTGAAAGAGGAGGAGATCAAGCGCCTGGAGGCGTATATTTTGGGCATTCCCTTTGTAGATCTCTCGCGCGAGACCATCCGTCCCGAGGTGCTGGCGTTGATCCCGGAGCCGCTGGCCCGAACCCACAATATCGTTGCCTACCGGCGCCATCAGAACGAGCTGGAAGTTGCGATGCTTGATCCGGACGACCTCCAGACCATTGACTTCATTCGTAAAAAAGAAGGCGTGCGCATCCTGCCGCGCCTCACCACCCCGGAGTCCCTTCAGAAAGCGCTCCGGCAATACCAAAAGTCGCTGGAGGCGGAATTCGGGGATTTGCTCAAGCCGGAAGGAGTAGGGGCATTGACGCTCGCCCCGGAGACGGTGAGCGCGCCGGAGGAGGCGGAGGAGTTGAAAAAGATGGCCGAGGACTTGCCGGTCGTGCGGATCGCCGACACCCTTCTGCGCCACGCGATCCTGCAGGCCGCCTCGGACATCCACATTGAGCCCTCGGAAAAAGACGTGGCAGTCCGCTACCGCATTGATGGGATTTTGCGGGACGCCATGACCCTGCCGCGGCGCATTGCCCCGGCCCTGGTCGCCCGCATCAAGGTGATGGCCAATCTCAAACTGGACGAGCACCGGCTTCCCCAGGATGGACGGTTCAAAATAGAGACATCCGAGTACCGCATCTCACTTCGCGTCTCGGTCCTGCCGGTGTTTGACGGGGAAAAGATCGTGATGCGGCTCCTGCCTGAGGGCGCCAAGGGGTTTTCTTTGGAAGAGTTGGGTTTTTGGGGGACCAATCTGGAGCGGATCCACCGCGCCATCAAGCGTCCTACCGGCATTATCTTATCCACCGGTCCGACCGGCTCCGGTAAAACCACCACGCTCTATACCATGCTGGAGATGCTCAATACCCCGGCGGTCAACATCTCCACGATTGAAGACCCGATTGAGTACCGCATCCCGCGGGTCAATCAGACCCAGGTGCGGCCGGACATCGGGCTCTCGTTCGCCAATGGTCTGCGCTCGCTCCTCCGCCAGGACCCCAATATCATCATGGTGGGCGAGATCCGCGACAACGAGACCGCGTCTCTTGCGATCAACGCGGCGCTCACCGGACACCTCGTCCTCTCCACGCTCCATACCAACTCCGCGGCAGGCGCCTTGCCGCGGCTTCTGGACATGAAGGTGGAGCCGTTTCTCATCGCCTCCACCGTGGCCGCCATCATCTCCCAGCGCCTCATCAGGCGTTTGCACGGCGAGCAGGAATCGTATCGGCTCTCGCGGGACGAACTGGTAGGTCTCAAACGCGATGTTGATCTGGATGACACATTTACATTTCTCAAAAAGGAAAAAGTCGTGGAGCAGAAGATGACGCTGGAGAATATGGAGTGGGGCAAGCCAAAAAAATCACCGGAGAGCCCGGACGGCTACAAGGGACGCATCAGCATCAACGAGGTACTGGAGATGTCCGATACCCTGCGGCAACTGGTTATGAAGAATGTCGCGTCCGACGACATTGAGCGCCAGGCCGTGGCGGAGGGAATGATCACCATGCGCCAGGAGGGATTCATCCGCGCGGCCCAGCGCGTCACATCCATTGAGGAGGTGCTGCGGGTAACGAGTGAATAAGTTGACGATGGCGTATCACTGCGTGTATAATAATACTGTTATAGATCTCACCGTATGAGTTCGGAATCTTCTACGCATATCATCTCGAACTTCTTCCGTGATGGCGCAAAAATCATCTTCGGATCATTGGTGGTTGGCGTTTTCGTACCGAGCGGCGCGATTACAGCTTTTCCGTGGCTTACGTTCGTCACTGGTATCATGGCGACGGGGATGTTTCTCGTCATCGCGAGTATCACTACAAAAAAAGCAGTGAGATAACATCTCACCACTCAATAGATATGACTCTTATTACATTTTATCTCGCGGCCGCTGTGATAGCCTTATTGGGGGTAATCTGGTTTATCATTTTGGATCGCCGCAGATAACTCAATGAATACCGAAATTCTACAAGCGATTATTACATTTCTGCTCATTGCTGTGAGTATGGGTCTCCTTTGGCATCACTCGCGGAGGCATACGCCGTAAGGCGAAGATGGTCTTTTGCGGATAACAACCCGTCCCCCGATGTAACGTCGGGGGACGGGTTTTATCATCCCCATCACAATCCCGCAGGCCGAGAGAGTTCGCGCCCGTGAATATACATGAATAAAAGCGAGGCGAAGCTGATGCTTCGCCTCATTGCTGGGTGTGTTTGAAGTCCGACTTCAAACACTCCAAAAGTCGCCTCTAAACTTCTGGGCCTATGATTCCTGCTTTCATGAGCCAGTACGTTGCGGTGATTGCATTTTTTACCGCAGGGAAATTGTTATAGAGGTTGTCCATTGTAGGAATGAGCCATGTAATTTCCGGGAAGAGACGGCGCAGCATATTTTTATATTCCAGCGAGTACGACCCGCAGCAATCGGAGAATAGCAGCACTGTCTTCGGCTTTTCATCGGCGATTACCGCATGCAGGAATGAACGATCCGGCTCTCCCTCCACTTTGATCAATTTTCCCATCGGGAACTCATCCGTAGGCTTCCAGCCCGTCCTATCCGAGCAATAACCTTGGATAACGAGGTCCACTTCTTGCGTAAAGATAAATTGTTTTTGCGTATCCAGTGGAAGCGATTGTTGATCATGGCAGTCTCCATATTTGCCGTGAATTTCCCCGTCTTCCCAAAATACGCGGTCGTTGAGGAGAGAAAGAAAATCATCCTTGTTTTTCCAGTAGCGCGCCATAACGGCTCCTTTCACAGGAATCTTCATTGATTGGCAATGTGCTGGTGAAAGTATAGCATCATGAGATTATATTGTCAATAGATAGGACATTTGTTTATAGATAAGTAGATGATTTTTGACCAATAAAAGCGGCGTTATATCACTTATCTATCGGATATATCAGGATGATGTCAGGATTATTGACAAAAATAGATTAGTTGCGGTATAGTGATAACATTGTTTTAAGATTACTGTTTTTCGTCATTCCCGACTTGATCGGGAATCCAGAGATATTGTCCATCGCACTGGATGCCCGTTTGCACGGGCATGACAGTGAAGAAGGAGCATTATGACAATAGAAACAATCCTGCAGGAAATAGGGCTTACTTCTAAAGAGGCCGCGGTGTATTTGGCGGCTTTGGAATTGGGCCAGGCATCGGCGCTGCGGATTGCACAGAAGTCAGGCGTCAAAAGGCCGACTGCTTATGTGACGTTGAATACCCTCCGAGATAAGGGGCTGATTGAAGTAATCCCAAAAGGCACGACCACGGCGTATCAGGCCATGGATCCCGAAAAGATCCTTCTTGATTTTGAGGAAAAGATCGCGGGGCTCAAGACCGCTTTGCCGGAATTGAAGTCCCTGCATAATATCGTTCCCGGAAAGCCGCGGGTGCGTTTTTATGAGGGCAGAAAGAGCATCACGGCACTGTATGCAAAAGAGATTTTTAATGCGCATGACATTCTCGCTTTGGTTGACATACGGACATTGCGGTCAATGATGTCTCGTGAAGAACTTGAGGGTTTGATATACGGTATGAAGGCGACCGGCAGTACAATCCGGGAATTCGTTGAGGATTCGCCCGAAGCGCGGGAGTATCTTGCGGAAAAAAATCGCCTGGGCCTCGGCGAGACGAAATTTTTGCCTCCGGACGCGCATTTCAATGTTGATATTCTGGTCTATGGGCATACGGTTGCGATGATCGCGCCCAAGACCCTGATTGCCGTGGTGATAGAGGATGCGGCCATCAGCAATGCCCAGCGTCAATTTTTGGAGTTTCTGTGGAAAAGCGGGGTTTGACACGCCGCGTCCTGCGTATATACTTCAAGTGTATACATGCCTACTACGATCAGAAAATGGGGTAATAGTTTGGCGGTGCGCATACCGCAGGATTTGATGCGCCGGCTTGCCTTGCGAGACGGAAGCCGCGTGGTGGTGCGCGAAGAAAGAGAGACAATCGTGATCCGGCGCCAAGAGCCGCAAGACCGTGCCATACGCAAAGGCGACTGGAGGCGTTTTATGATTCCCACCAAACGCAGAAAAGAGAATGTGAGCGGGATGATTGACGCTATTTTGTATGGCGCACCTCATTGACTCTTCCGTGTGGGTGGCGCTCTTTCTTGATTTCGACACGCACCATCGCAAGGCCGAGCGCATCCTGAGCACTGTTTCCGGTACGATCTCCGTACCGTATTGTGTCATTGCCGAAGTAGCGACGGTGCTCGCTTACAAACACTCAAAGCGGCTGGCGGACAATTTTCTCGCGTATATCCGCGGCAACAAAGACATCGAGTGTATCAACGATGATCCGTTTGCCGAAATGGATTTTTACGTCACCCTTTCGCAGAAAATATCTTTTACGGATGGGGCGTTGCTCTTTCTCTCTCGCCGGATGCCCGCGACTCTCATTACTTTTGACAAGCAATTGGAGCGGATGGCGAAGAAGAATCGGTAACGCGGTGGCAGATTTCATTCGCCCAGAAATCACTAATGCGCCACGGTGATTGCCCATACTCGTTTTGCGCCCGCGTCCCGCAGGACGCGGGCCGCTTCCTCCAGGGTGGTACCCGTGGTTTTTATGTCGTCCAAGAGGATGATCGTCCGATTACGGACCGAGGCACTGTCGGACACGGCAAACGCGCCCGCCATATTTTTCAGCCGTTCTTCGCGCAGAAGTTCCATCTGGGGTTTTGTCCGTCTTATTTTCCGCAGGATGTCGTCTTGCGCCGGAATGCCGAGCTTCGCGCCGAGTGCCTCGGCAATGAGCAGCGACTGATTGAATCCGCGGACGCGCTGCCGGGCCTTGTGCAGGGGAACGGGGATGATGATGGACTCTTGCGAGAGCACGACTCCGTGATACGCGATCGCGCGGTAGAGCAATTCGCCGAGAATGACGGCGTTGCCGCGCGCGCGCCGGTATTTCAGATCGTGAATCAGCGTCTTTATCGCCGGCGTGCCGTACGAACCCGGGGACACAAAGGCATACACGCGGCTTTTTTTGCGGCACGGTCTGCAGGTTCTGCCCGCGGGCGTCGCGCCACGGGTCGGCACCAGTTTTTTGCAGACAACGCAGGACGGCGGGATGAAAGAGAGCGCCTCGTCGCAGGCGGGACACCACGGCGACCCCTCGGCGCCGCATCCGGCGCACTGGAGAGGGAAGAGGAGATCAAGAACCCCTGTTTTTATACGGGTGATGAGGCGCATAAATTATTTCAGCAGATCATCAAGTTCACAAGAAAGCAGGGTCGACTTGTTGAGCACAATCTGCTCTCTCTGGTTTAAGTTATCGGCGGTCATTCTAATAATCTTTGTCTGAATGGAATCGCCGAGCGTGATATGGTTCACCTTTTTAAGGTACTTTCTGGTTTTTCGGTTAAAGAGAGTTGTGTACTGTTTAATTTTGTTCGGTAAGTCGCTCCATGTTTTCCAAGCAACGCCAGAAAACTCGATTTTTATATTGCCCAAACTTTCATCTATCTGATTTGATAAATCTCCTTCTATAGACATAATCCAATACTCACTCACGGTGTACATGATGCGTACTAAACTACCATCTTCCGTGCGATACCAATATATGAACGAATAGTTATCCGAGTGGAAATCGCGATGTATAACAATGCTCTCTAGTTCCGTTACGGTGCGGATTTTATACGCATCAAAAAGCCGTAGATAACTTTCCCGCCAATTTTTTAGCCAGTTTTCTATATATGGACGATTTGTGAAAAGCGGCACAAGGTCCTGTTTTAAATTCTCATCATTCACCTTATTCATCTGAAGTGTCAGTTTATCAAATAGGGCCCGCGGATCTTTTATATCAACTCCCTTGGTTACGAGATAATCAAAATCTGGCACGACTTTTTTATTCATATACCAAAGGAGATCATAAATATCCCGCCCTTTTTCTTCGTACACCGCTTCTCCGACTCCGCGAGTTCCGCGTAGAAAAATCGCCGCAATCTTGCTCGCCATAAGCGCCGACATATTATAAGTCACTATCACAAAAGAAAGCTGATCCCGATTTATCGGTCTGCGCTCGCGTACCGTCTTTGGGGCGACAAAATGGTTCAGGTCAATTTTAATATGCACCTGTTTTGAGGGGTGGCCGAAACTCAAGTCCTCGCCTACATGAAATTTCAAAAGCAGACCCCTGCCGGTGGCTGTTTTTATTGTAAGAAAATCTGATCCTGTTCCGTATGTACCGGTGAAATGGCCTTCAATTTCTCTTTTCAGTTCATCCAGAAACTTCTCGGTTATTGCGTGCGATACCTCAAAATCCAAATCAACAGACATCCTATCTAACCCATGAATGATGCGAAGGGCAGAACCGCCATACATAATCCATTTGCTGTATTCCGGCTGATGACAAATAAAATTGAGGACATAAAACTGCAACTCTTCTTTAAGAGCATTGCGGCGCGTCTCGGCATCAAGCTCGCCGTAAGCGGCGAGATCGTCAAGCTTTCGTTTTAATGTGGTTAAAATCTGCTCACTCATCCCGTTAGAGAAAGGAAACGCTTTAAGCGATTTTTCAAATATCTTTTGCCCATTCCCGGCTTCAGATATTTTTCTCTCGCAAAAGCATCATTCTTGTTAATACAGGCTTCATAATAAATAAGATCAAACGGATCACGACCTTTTGTTGATGGTACAAGACCTGCAGCGTGTTCTTTAAAGCGTTTCCGTAAATCAATGGCACAACCAGTATACCAGTGCTTATTCTTTTTGCTTTGTATGAGATAGATATACCACATCTGTTTTCTCTAACGGGACTCATGGTTGAGATATTTTTTAATCGTTTCATACAATTTATCCTGCTCGCCTTTGTCCATTTCATCAATGTCTATTCGCAACTCTTCAACCAGTGATGTGACGTTTTCTATTTCAACTCCGCGAAACTGGCGAGTTTTGAAATAGAGCAGATCAAATAGGGCCTTGGCAGGCGAGGCAATAAAGAAATTAAACTTCCCATCACCAGAAGAAAAATCAGTAAAAAGGCCTTTCTGAATTGAATGGTAGGAAAAATTGCCGACTTTCGTATCGTAAGTTCTGGTTGGTTTCTGAGTTACCGAAGTAACGCCGTGTATTGATTCTGTCGTGAGATTGTAATACTGCAAAGCGGCCCACGAACTAACATACGATGGCTTACGGATA
>JBBTVQ010000076.1:0-2924 GCA_038063095.1 Patescibacteria group bacterium | reverse complement strand
GGTGACCAAGACGACGGATCCTGACTGGGAGCCGGTGATGAAGATCGCATCCGCCATTGTCACGGAAACCGGCGGCAGGACATCGCACGCGGCCATCGTGGCGCGGGAACTCGGCATCCCGGCAATCGTGGGCGCCGAGCACGCGATGCGCAACATCCCCGCGGGGCAGATGATCACCGTGGATACCACGGGCAACGAAGGCGTGGTGTTGGAAGGGGCGTTGCGCTACGAGGTGCGGGAGCACGACATGAAGACGCTCCCCAAGACCCGCACCAAGATCATGATGAATATCGCGACCCCGGACACCGCGTTTGCCAAGTCGTTTCTGCCGCACCGCGGCGTGGGCCTGGCGCGGCTGGAGTTTATCATCGCGTCTTCCATCGGCGCGCATCCCCTGGCGCTTGGCGCATATCCGCGCCTGCCCCCGGCGCTCAAATCCGCGATAGACGTGCGTACCGCCGGATGGCAAGACAAAAAAGAGTTTTACATCGCCGCCCTCGCCTCCGGGATGGCCAAAATCGGCTTGGCGTTCCATCCGTATCCCGTCATCGTCCGCTTTTCCGACTTCAAGAGCAACGAATACCGCTTGCTCCTCGGCGGCGAGCGGTACGAACCGGAAGAAGAAAACCCCATGATCGGATGGCGCGGGGCGTCCCGCTATTATGACCCGCGCTTCAAAGAGGCGTTTGCGTGGGAGTGCGAGGCAATCGCCCGCGCGCGCGACCGGATGTATTTGAAAAATATCATCCCCATGGTGCCGTTTTGCCGCACGCCGGAGGAGGGCGGGAAAACCCTCGCCCTCATGGCGGACGCCGGGCTCATGACGCGGTACGAGAGAAAAAGGCGGCGGCTTCCGGCCAAGACGCCCGTGGTGCCGGTATATGTCATGTGCGAGATCCCTTCAAACGTCCTGCTCGCCGATCAATTTTTGGAAATCTTTGACGGCATGTCCATCGGCTCCAACGACCTCACCCAGTTGACCTTGGGCCTGGACCGCGATTCCGGCGCCTTGGGGCACGTGGGCAACGAAGAAAATCCCGCGGTGCGGGAAATGGTTGCCGCCGCCATACGCGCGTGCGCAAAAAAGAAAAAATACGTCGGCATCTGCGGGCAAGCGCCTTCGGACCACCCGGCATTCACGCGCTTTCTCGTGGAGGAAGGGATAGAGAGCATCTCGCTCAACCCGGACGCGGTCGTCAAAACCACGATCGCAGTCGCCGGGATTGAGAAAAAACTCCGGCATCAAAAGAGCCGGCGAGCCGCATAAAAAAGCCCCCTGCACAACTGCATGGGGGCATCGCTTTTCTGTACCACGCGCAGGACCACGGCGATCAGAATCTGTCCTCCATGATATACGCGGCGACAAAAATCTGCTCCGCCTCCAGCCAATCCTCCCTCGCGTCCGCTGTTTTGCGGCTGTCATAAAGCGCCTCAGCGCGCGCCATGACGCGGGCATATCGAGGATCGCTGGGAAAGATCGCGTCAAAACGAGACCGCGCAAACGCGCCATGCGCGTCATACCAATCCCGGAGGCACCGGTGCGCTATTTTCCCCTCCCAGATGTAGTATGCGCCAACCGCCACCCTCTCATCAAAAAAATATAGGCGCGACACCAGGTACCGATATCTATACGCAGTCGCTGATACCATAGCCATCCTCCCTGCTCAATACTCAAAGACCGTCCCTCCGAACAATTGCAGTCCGTAGACCCAATCATATACCCTATGCTACACTTCTTGCAAGAGCGCATGAATCCCCCATCACTATGGCCATACGGATCACGATGAAACAACACCGGTGGTGGATCGCGGCGGGCACCCTCGTCTTCGCCCTTTTCCTCCCGCCACTGCTCCTCCCCGACTACCGCGCGCTCGTGGAATCGCTCCTCACGACGCATCCATACGCGGCGCCGCTCATCGTCTCTGTGCTCCGGTTTGTCTTTGTGGTGATAGCACCCCTTCCCGCCTCACCGTTGATTTTTGTGAGCATCGCATTTATGCCGTGGTGGCAGGCCGCACTCTTCAACTACATCGGCACGACTGCCGGCGCCGTGGCCGCGTTTTTCATCGCCCGCCGCTGGCGCGAGCCCGTGGTCGCGCGCTTTACCCCACTCAAAGACATCCACGCCTGGCAGGACCGCATTTCCCGCCGCAGACAATTCTGGGCTTTTCTGGGGCTCCGTTTCTCCACGCTCATGGTATTTGACTACGTAAGCTACATGGCGGGGCTCACCAAAATGCCGTTTCGGACGTTTCTCGCGGCGCTGATCATCGTGGATATCCCGGTGCATCTGGTCTTTTTTTATCTGGGCGGCATCGCAGCGCGCTACGGCATCGCCATTTTCCTTTTCTTCGGCGTTCTCTTCTTGACTGTGCTGCCGCTCGTCAAGAACGCCACGGCGGCAAGCCAGCGCGGGTAACCAACATACAACAAAAGAGTTGCTATCCCAAAAATAGTCAAACTAAAATTACATTTTTGAAACAGCGCATTTGGACTCATTTTGAAATAGAACTCTCAAATATTTGTATATCATTTTCGTCCGAGTTGTGCTTTTTCTTAAGGTTTTTAAAAAATTGTTGAGCGTTTTTTAAATGTTTAAAGGGATACACAGCATCTGCCACTCCGCTAATCACTTCTACGACTGTATAGATTTTTCTACTTTCTTGTTTCATGTTATTTACCTTGACACTGGCAATCCAAGTTTTTGCAGGGGTAAATAGTTAAAATAATATTGACAACCCACCGAGATAACATAATCGAGAGTATCTTTATACGCAGGATTTTTAAACCAGTCATTTAGGATATAGACATATTCAACATCGATATTTAATGGCGCCATCAACTTTCGATATTGCTTTTTCTTGAAATCACAGGTTTGTAGTTTTTCGTCAACCGACCCACCAACTCTTTGAAATTTCATCTCT
>JBBTVQ010000075.1:0-5440 GCA_038063095.1 Patescibacteria group bacterium | reverse complement strand
AGTCACAACGTGACGATTTCAAGTCCGGCAATCCGCTTGAAATCGCGGACATTGCGAGTGACCAGAGGGGTGTTTGTTTCAAGAGCGAGCGCGGCAATGGCCGCATCGGGGAATTTTATCTTCGTGTTCCGTCGGATTTCCGCCGCCATCCGCGCAAGTGCGCGGCCAAACGGCACGGAGGTGAAATTTTCTTCAAGAAAGCATTCTGCGGCGCGCAACTCTTCGGCACTCCAGCCGGAAAAAGTAGAGACCATTACAAAACTCTTCTTCGTCGCGAAATCCCCTAATTTTATGCAGGACGAGGAAGGACGACGAAGCCGTACTTGGCTAAAGTACGGCGAGGAGGACTGACGAAGTCATGCATAAAATTAGGGGATTGCAGCAGGAGAGGGAGTTTTGTAATGGTCTCATAGTACCTCGGTCTCCGCCACCGCGGACAGGAAGAGTATACGGCCTTCCCGTTTCCAGTGCATGACCGCTTCGGTGACGGCGGTGTCTCCCGCAAGATACGCGATGAGAATGTTGGTATCGGGCGTCATGCTGTACGCGCGAGATCAGCGATCCCATTCGCGACGGATCTTCGCAAGGTGCCGTTCCAGCGCCTTACGTTTGTGACGCATCAAACCAGCCGCTCTGAGCAAGCTCGCGGGAAGCGGCTGACGCACCGTGCGCAATTGTTCAAGAGTGATTATTTTTGCCCGTGATGCCATTTTGGTTGTCATAGAAAGATATGGTAGCACAATGGAGTGGGAGAAGACAAGAGTGCCGGCGCGCTACGGCTCCCGGCGATCCCGCAAAAATCCGCTTCCGCCGTTAGAGTTCAATTTTATAGATCGTCTTTCCCGTGCGGTAAAAAATGGCGTTGGGTGCGAGCGGCGAGGTGATGAGATCGTCCACGGGACCCGCGACGAGTTCGTACACATTGCCGCCACCGCGGGTGTCTATCTCGGCGATGAAGACGCCCGCCCGGGTGCGGTAGACGATGTGTGCGTCGGTGGCGGCGTGCCACCCGGCCTGCTTGATCGGGTCTGCCTCGCGCACTACGGTCTCCACAACGCCTTTTTTCTGGAACGGCTGGCGGTCGTTATCTGCCAGCCAGAACACTGCGATTTCCTGCTCCTTGACGATGAGGAGTTTTTCTTCGTCTGCGTCAAAGACCGCGTCTTTGGCGCCGGATGCGGCCGGGCGCACGGTACCCGCGGCGCGGTCATAGAGGAAGAGGCCACCCGAAGAATCAATCACCGCGAGGAAATTTCCGCCGTCCACAAAGCGCGCTGGCCCGCGGTCAAGAAAAAATCCCGGGCGGTCTATCGTCGTTATTTCCCGAGTCGCGGCGTCGTAGCGCGCGAGAAAGCCGTTTTGCTCAATAAAAAAAACAGCGTCCGGCGTCTCTCCAAAAGAATGAACGTTCTCCGCGATGAGGCGCTTGGCGCCGTTCTCGGCGATCAGCAGCCGGCCTTTTGTATCACGGGTGACCGCGTGTGCGGGGGTGGTGGTTGCGCGTGCCGCGGCGAGTTCCGCGCTCGTGGAGGTGGCAATACCGTGGAGGTGTGGTATGAGAAAGACGTCGCGAAACTCGCGCACCGCGCCGGAATCCACTGCCACGGTTTTTACCCACGGACGGTAGTCCGGTTTTTCCAGACGCACGCGGTGCGTGCCCGGAGAGACGTCGGTGAGGAGCGTGCTGCCGATGATAAAGCCGGTCTCGCGGACAAAACCGCCGTCCAGAAAGACGCTGGCGCGCGGCGTGCCGGACTTGATGAAGATGCCGCCGGTGATTTCAAACGTCGCGGTTCCCGGATGAAAGGTGTAGCCGAGGGAGGAAAGGACTGCGAGCGGTCCCATGACGGTAAAGCCGAGCGCCAAGACATAAAAAAGAATGCGGCGGGTCGTGCTCTTCATTATGCCGATGGTAGCAAGACCAGAGGTCGCTTGTAAAGGCGGAAAGAATGCATATGATATGCGTATGGCGGGTACGGAAGAAACATTTGTGATCCGCGGCGGCACGGCGCTCCACGGAGAGATCGCAATCCACGGCTCCAAAAACGCCGCGACCAAGGTGCTGGTGGCGACCCTGCTCACCGCGGAGCCGTGCGTCATTGACAACGTCCCGTTTTCCGACGACGTGGGGATTACGCGGGAACTCTGCGAACGGATCGGAAGCTCGGTGGTGTGCGGAGACGATCACTCCTGCACCATTGCCACGTCGGAGATCAGGGAGACGTCGGTCTTGCGGCTCTCGCGGAGAAACAGGATTCCGATTTTGGCAATGGGGCCGCTCTTGGCGCGCAGGGGAGAGGCCGAGGTGCCGTTTTTGGGCGGCGACCCCATCGGCCACCGGCCCATTGATTTTCACCTGGAGGCGCTGACCCGCATGGGCGCCGTGATTGAACGGAGAGCCCATTCGTACTTTGCCACGACCCGACGGCTCACGGGAGCCGACATCCGGTTTCCGTTTCCGTCCGTGGGCGCCACGGAGTCGGTGCTGTTAGCGGCAGTACTGGCCGATGGCGTCACGCGCATTGAAAACGCCGCTATGGAGCCCGAGGTGCAAAATCTCATCGGCATGCTGACGGCCATGGGAGCGCGCATTGCGTACGAGCCGGCGGCGCGGTACCTGGAGATCACGGGTGTTACGCGGCTGTCCGGCGCGCGCCACCGCGTGATACCCGACCGCAACGAGATCGTGTCGTTTGCGATTGCGGCGCTCGCCACCGGGGGAGACCTTGTGCTACGGGGTGCGGAGGCGGTACCGCTGGCCGCTTTTGCCGAAGCGCTGGATCAGATGGGGGGGCGCATCACGGAAGAAGAAGGCGGTTTGCGCGTGGCACCCGGAGGCGCCTGGCGGAGTATCTCGGTGGAAACCGCGCCGCACCCGGGATTTATGACCGACTGGCAGCAGCCGTTGGCAGTCCTCTTGACCCAAGCGCGGGGAACGTCAATACTGCACGAGACCGTCTATGAAGACCGGCTCGGGTATCTCAAGGACTTGGGTCGCATGGGGGCTCGGGTCGCGGTGTCGGACGAGTGTCCGGAGGGAAGGCCGTGCCGGTTTGCCAGCCGCACGTTCAATCACACGGCACGGATCACGGGGCCTGCCGCACTGCGCGGGGTTGCCACTACTATCACCGACATCCGCGCGGGCATGGCGCACGTCATTGCGGCACTCTCCGCCGAGGGGGAGTCCGTGATCTCCGGCGTCTCACACATTGACCGCGGGTACGAAAAGCTGGACGAGCGGCTGCGGGCGCTGGGAGCGAACATCCGGAGGATAAAACACAAAACACAGTGAACAAATTCCAAACAAAACACAAAGACACAAAGATTCAAACCCGCGCGGTTTGTGCTTTGTGCTTTTCCTATTTTGTGCTTTGTTTGTAATTTGTAGATTGTGATTTGTATATCATGTTCATCCGAAAGATAGGCATTGATCTGGGCACCGCCAACACGTTGGTCTTTGTTCCCGGAAAAGGCGTGGTCGTCAACGAGCCGTCGGTGGTGGCGGTGGCGCGCGACGAGAACCGCGTGCTCGCCGTGGGCAGCGAGGCGCGGCTCATGGTGGGCCGTACGCCCGATACGATTGTGGCATACCGCCCGCTCAAAGACGGGGTTATCGCCGACTACCGCGTGACCGAGGCGATGCTGCGCTATTTTATCGGCAAGGCCTCGGGCCGGGTGCGCCTGTTCCGTCCGGAGGTGATGGTATCGGTGCCAGCGGGTGTTACGTCCACCGAGCGGAGAGCCGTAATCGAGGCCTCGGTGCAGGCCGGCGCCAAAGCCGCGTACGTGGTGAAAGAGCCGGTGCTGGCCGCCATCGGCGCCGGTATCCCCATCAACGAGCCGTCGGGACACATGGTGGTGGACATCGGCGGCGGCACCACGGACATTGCGGTGATCTCCCTTGGCGGCATTGTCGCGTCCACGTCGGTCAAAGTCGCGGGCGACAAACTGGATCAGGCCATCGCCGAGTACATCCGGCGCAATGATAACCTTGCCATCGGCGAGCGCACCGCGGAGGACATAAAAATTGCCATCGGATCCGCGGTGCCCGTGGACGACGAGAGCATGCGGCGAGAAATCAAGGGCCGCGACCTCATCACCGGCCTCCCGAAACTGGCGGAGATTCATGCGCAGGAAGTGACGGCTGCCATCGCCGAGGAGCTGGACGAGATCATCCGCGCCATCAAGCACGTACTCCACGAGACGCCCCCCGAGCTCGCAGCCGACATCATGGATCGGGGGATCGTCATGTCCGGCGGCGGGGCGCTGCTCCGGAACATTGACCAGCTGGTACTGCAGGAGACCGGGGTCCCCGCGCACATCGCGGAGGAGCCGCTCCTCTGCGTGGCCCGCGGCACCGGCATCGCCCTGGAGCACTTGGATGTGTATAAACGGAGTATTATGAGTAAAAGATGATCCATTTTTCAATCATTGATTATCAGAGATGTGGAAAACCCCTCTGTCGGTATGATCTTGTGAGTGTTATATATAGAAATGGTAGCGAGTTTGATGAATAATGCATATATATAAGCCGTTTTATGTCATTCCCGCGGAAGCGGGAATCCAGGATATAAGCCAAAGCTGGATTCCCGATCAAGTCGGGAATGACGATAAAAAGGCGTTATTCACCAAACTCGGTAGTAGCTACTTGACTTTTTATACCAATGTTCTATCCTTAACTTATATGAATTTGGAACAAGAGATAAAAACATTTGAAGAAAATAAAGAAAACCTGCTTGCCGAAAAAAGGGACAGGTTCGTTTTGATAAAGGGAAAAGAAATTATTTCTGATTTTGCTAGTTTTGACGACGCCTTATCCGACGGATATAAGCGTTACGGAAATGAGGAGTTTCTTGTAAAGCAAGTTATTGATCCGGAACCTGTCAATTTTTTTACGCGTGAAGTAGTGCTCTGAATCTATTATGCCGTGCCTCTTTTCAACTTCGCCTAATTTGGTGGATGCCGGGCCACGTATCACGGTGGCAGTTATGGCATCCTCTGCTTTTTGAAATCATTGAAGGATCCCGAGGAGATCAGAAAGTACGATAAGCAGTTTTCTGCCGTCATGCTGGTTGACACCGGTGCATCATGCACTATGATAGATGCGGCCATCGCACCATTCTTGGGTCTCACACCTCACGGTACCGAAAAGATTATTACCCCTTCGGGTCTCAAAGATGATTGTCTGACCTATGACGTTGATCTGATATTTTCAGATCATAACATTGCCAGAAGGAATTTGCGAGTCATTGAAAGCCGCCTCAAACAACAGCAAGGTATAGACGGCCTCATCGGAAGAGACATATTGAGCAATGCGTTGCTGGTGTATCAAGGGTGGGTAAATCAGTATACTCTTGCATTTTAAGGAATAAGGAATACAGGTAGGATTCTTGAGTACAAACGGGCTTTATTGTCCCGTTTTTGTTTTCGCGTTATCATT
>JBBTVQ010000074.1:2887-9102 GCA_038063095.1 Patescibacteria group bacterium | reverse complement strand
GGGACGCCACGTCGTCCAGAATCCACCAGTACCAGCTCTGCCTGCCCAGGCGGTGCGAGGCGGATGCCCACGGCCGGATGGCGCCCTCGGCAACGGAGAGGCGCTTGTTAGGAAGCACCAGCTCCGGGTCTACCTCCAGCGTGGACCCGAGGCCTGTGCACGCCGGGCACGCGCCATACGGACTGTTGAAACTAAACGTGCGCGGTTCAATGTCCGGCAGATTGATGCCGCAGTCCGGACACGCGAAGTGCTCGGAGAAAAGCATATCGGCTGATACGGGGAAGTCGGACTTCCCGCCTTCGCGCGGCTGAAGCCCGCTACGGCGAGGCGAAGGCCCGCGGGAAGTCCGACTTCCAGTATCCGCGCTGCCCGATCCGGATGGCGCAACAGTCATCATCCCCTTCCCTATCTTGAGCGCCTGCTCTACCGAGTCGCGGATCCGTGGCCGCTCCATGCCATCGGACGCACGGAGGCGATCCACCACCACTTCCAGCGTGTGTCTCTTCTTTTTGTCAATGGAGAGTGCCAGCGCATCAGCCATCGTATAGAGGGCACCGTCCCATCGCACGCGCAAAAATCCGGCGCGCCTCATCTCTTCAACGATCCCTTTGTGCTCGCCTTTCTTGTCCTGCACCGCCGGCGCCAAAATCAAAATTTCGTCTTTGGTCTTGAGCCCCGCGATTGTCTGCACGATCGTATCTATACTTTGTCGTCCGACGGGCTTGCCGCACTGCGGGCAGTGGGGCTTGCCGATCCGCGCAAACAAAATGCGCAGATAGTCGTAAATCTCGGTGATGGTTCCCACCGTGGAGCGCGGATTTTTGGAAATACTTTTCTGGTCAATGGAAATTGCGGGCGACAGGCCGTCAATGGACTCCACGTCCGGCTTGTCTTTTACGCCCAAAAACTGCCGAGCGTAGGCGGAGAGCGATTCTACAAACCTGCGTTCCGCCTCGGCATAGATCGTATCAAAGGCCAGCGAGGATTTGCCCGATCCCGAGAGGCCGGTGATGACGACGAGTGCGTTGCGCGGGATGTCCACGTCAACGTTTTTCAAATTGTGCACTCGCGCCCCGCGGATGCGGATGTGGCTGATGCTGTTTTTCTCACTTGCTTTTTCTAGACGCGCCATGGAGAGCCATTATACCGCTCTTGTCAAGAAAAAGACAGGGGTCATGCGGGGCGGGTTCTGAATGGGGGACGCGTGAGGAATGCTGTATTTTTACAGGGAAATGACATAGCATGAGGAGCGATATGGTGCAAATACCAGAGGATATTCCGCACACACCCGGCGTCTACCTCTTCACCCAGGGACGGACGCTGCTCTACATTGGCAAAGCCGCGGATTTGAAAAAGCGGCTTGCTTCGTATTTTCGGCGCAATGCCTCGGACAAGGTGCGGCGCCTGCGCGAGGAGGCGACTGCGCTGGAGTGGATTGAGACGGACTCAGGCATTGAGGCGCTCATCCGCGAGGCAGAACTCATCAAACGGCATGTGCCAAAATACAATATCCTGATGCGCGACGACAAGAGTTATCTCTATGTGGTACTGACGCGCGAGCAATTTCCCCGCGTAGTCGTGGCGCACAAAACAGCGATTGCGGACGCGCGGTGGCTGCGAACCATCGGTCCATTCACCAGCGGCACGGCGCTCTATGCGACTTTGAAAATCCTGCGGCGCATCTTTCCCTACTGTACGTGCAGGAGGCCGCACAGGCGGCCGTGCGTAAACGCGCAAATCGGCAGATGCCCCGGCTTTTGTTGCGACAAAAGCAAATCACAAAATCCAAATGGCAAATTCCAAAGTGAATATAACGGAAATATAAAAAATATCATCGCAGTGCTGAGTGGCAGGCGGAGAGGCCTTGCGATGCGGCTGAAGAGGGAGATGCGCGCCGCATCGCACCATGAAGCGTACGAGCGGGCCGCGATGCTGCGTGATCAGATCGCGCGGCTGGAAGACGTATTCCGGCACCGGCATACGCTGAGCCCTCTGCGCGCCGGGCATGCGCGCGTTGCATGGCCGCGCATAGAACGCGATATCCGAATCGCCACGGGAGCGGAGCGGAGGATAAGCCGCGTGGAGGGGTATGACATATCCAATATCTCGGGTATCTCGGCTACGGGATCACTGGTGGTCTTTGTCGACGGCGCTCCGGCCAAATCAGCGTATCGGAAATTCAGAATAAAAACCGTGCGGGGAGCCAATGACGTTGCTATGCACCGCGAGGTGATGCGCCGGCGCATGAGTCATCCCGAATGGCCGTATCCGGATCTTATCGTGATGGATGGCGGCAAGCCCCAGCTCCACGCGGCATCGGCCGCGTGGAGCATCCGACCTCCGACCCCCAGCCACCAACCTCCGATTATCGTGGCGCTCGCCAAGCGCGAAGAGGAATTGTATATTGAGGGGAAGAAGCGACCGGTGCGGCTTGATTCTCTGACGCGCGAAGTAATGCATTTTTTCCAGCGAGTCCGCGATGAGTCCCATCGCTTTGCCAAAAAATACCACCACAAATTGAGAGAGATCGATTTCCGGGAATAGGCGACTCACAAATAAGAAAACGATCGTAATTTCATTTGTGAGTTAGCGCGCGGGTTGGGTAGAAATCCATTATGGCAAAATCCGTCAAGTCAAAAACCGAGCGCCGCGAACATAAGAAGAGAAAGCGCCGGTACCCGGTCAGCGGCCGCGGCGTGTTTGTGCTCGCCCGCGTAAAACGAAAATAATAAAACAGACCGGCGTACGCCGGTCTGTTTTATTGATCTGCAATCACGGAGCATCTACATCCCTTCCTGGGCAAGTTGGCGAATGAGGTCTCTTGCTTTTCTGGCGAGTCCTTTCGGCGTCTCCACTTTTATTTGTATGAGGAGATCCCCGCGGCCGTAGCCGGACGCGCGCCAGGCGCCTTTGCCCCGTACGCTCAAGAGGTCACCCGACTGCGTGCCTTCTGGTATTTTCAGCCGTATGGCGCCGTCTATCGTCTTCAGTTCCACCGTATCCCCCAGCACGGCCTGCGATATTTTGATCTGCAGCGGTATCACGATATCGTCGCCTTGCCGGCGAAACGCGGGGTGCGGCAGTACGCGGATTTCAATATACAGATCCCCGGGCGCGCGGCCGCCGGCGACTGCGTCGCCTTTGCCGGTAATTTTCAGCACCTCTCCGTCGCGGATTCCGCGCGGGATAAAAACCTCCAGGGTCTCGTGTTTTTCCGTCACTCCCCCGCCACGGCACTCGCCGCAGGGATGCTCCGGGATTTTTCCTTCGCCCCGGCACTCGCGGCAGGTTGCCACCGACGTCATTGACCCCAAAAACGTCCGTTGGGTTTTCTGCACGTGTCCCGTGCCCTGGCACGCGGGGCACGTGCGCGTGCTCGTACCCGGTTCGGCACCCGATCCGCTGCACCGGGAACACCGGACGAGCCGCGTGACGTCCATCTCCTTTTTGGCTCCAAGGACGGATTCTTCAAACGATACCGCTATGCCGGCGCGGATGTCTCTTCCTCGTTCGGACGCGTGCTTCCGGCGCCGCTGCCCGCCGCCGAAAAAATCATCCATGGCGTCGGACAGATCAAAATCGGCAAATCCCTTGCCTTCAACATCCTCGCCGAAGTCAAAATGAAATCCGCCGGGCCAGCCGAAGCCCGCGGAGCCCGCGCGCGGCTCCCCGCCGCCGTCAAACACCTGCCCGAACTGATCGTACTGGGCGCGGCGGCGCTCGTCGGAGAGGATCTGATAGGCCTCGCTGATCTCCTTGAAGCGCTTCTCATCTCCTCCCTTGTCCGGGTGGAACTTGTGCGCCAAAGATCGGTAGGCCTTCTTGACCTCGTCTTTGGTGGCGTTCCGGGCAACACCCAGCGTTTTGTAATAATCTTTGGACATATCAGTAAAAATTCCAAAACACAAACTCCAAATTACAAACAAAGCACAAAATAGGAAAAGCACAAAACACAACCCGCGCGGGTTTGAATTTTTGTGTTTTGTGCTTTGGGTTTTGTTTGGAATTTATTCATTGTGCTTTGTGTTTTCGTATCAGAGGGCGAGTCGCTCCACCTCTATCTGGCGGCGCTCGCTTTTTACTATGGTAGCGGTTCGCAGCGCCTTGATCAAGAGTGCGGCGCCCGCGACGCTTACCAAATAGAGCGGGAACGTAACCGTTTTGAAAGCGAAAAAGAACGCGAGCGCGGAGACCAACGGGAGGAATCGCACCCAGGGCCCGAGTACCTGCTCCAGGCGTTCAATGACCGCTCGGTGGAGCGCCTCCCCGAGGCGCTCGGAGCCGTCCAATGTAATGCCGTATTGACGGGCAAACGCGTCGCGCTGGTGCGCCAAGAGTTCCGTCACCCCGCGCTCGCCCGATTCGGTGAGCGACACCCCGTTTTTCCCGAGTTCCTTCCGGATGCTCGCCGTGAGCAACTCATCCACGGTCATGTCGGCGCTGATTTCCGAAAGTCCGGTGGCCTCGCGCAACGGCTGGGCAAGCACGCGGATCAGGAGATCGGTGACCGGCCGCGGAATGAGTACCGCGGTGGCGGTGTGCCGGTCGTGCATCTGCATGGTCTGGAAGTAAAACCAGGACGCCAGGATGCTGGCTGCCGTAAAGAAAAGCGGGAGGCCCGCTTTTGCGATCTTGGCCGTGCTGAAGCTCAGGGAGAGAAGGTATTCCTTGTGCATTCTGCGCGCCGCAAAGAGGGCAAGCAGCACCGAGGCAGCAACGAACGGCAGGAGCGAGATCAGCGGCAGGGAGAAGAAAAAAGGAATGCCGATTGCCCCGCTCGCGGCGCCAGCGCGCAGCCAGGGTGCCTCGATGAAAACCGCCGCAAGCAAAAAGAAAGACGCCGTCAGCACGAGGGCCGCCACGGGCGCTGCAAAAGACGCCGCATTCTGCAATGCGCCCGATTGAAACAGCGGCATAGCCTCTCTCCAGAGCCAAAAAGCGAACACAGCAGTCGAGACCGTGACCAGCGCCAACGCAGATTCTTTTGCGAATGGATGCATGAGGAACACGTGTCACGATACACGAAACGGCTATGCGATCGTCGTGAATCGTGTTAGTCGTGTATCGTGATTTACCGCTTTTGCCACTGGGGCGCTCTGCGCGCTTTTTTCAATCCGAATTTTTTCCGCTCTTTCATGCGGGGGTCGCGCGTGAGAAATCCGGCGCGTTTGAGGCGCTTGCGAAAGTCCGGGTTGAATGCCACCAGGCAACGCGCGAGACCGTGGCGGATCGCCTCGGATTGCCCGTGGATGCCGCCGCCCGATGCTACCGCTGACACGCGGAAGCGCCCCCAGAGCTTCATGGTCTTGAGCGGATCCTCCGCGATTTTCTGCATCTCCCGAGTCGGGAAGTACTGCTCGTACGCCATACCGTTGACCGTGAAGGAGCCGGCGCGCGTAAAGACGCGCACCCGGGCAACGGCGGTCTTCCGGCGTCCCACGGCCTCAAAGTACCGCTCGGGCTTTTTTGACGCCGCTTCCATCTTCGCCGCATCCGCGTCTTCCACCGGCTCTGCCGATGCCGCGACTGGCACCGCGGAAACGGACTCCAGCTCGGCGATATCTTTTTTGGCGCCTCTCCGCGATGGGCGTTTTTTTATGGTCTCGGGCATAAAAGAAAATGTCCAATGTCTAAATCCCAAGATTCCAATAAATGCTTCAATGACTCAATGCCCAAAACGACTTGAGGCATTAGGGTTCGGGATTTTATTGGTCATTGGGGCTTGAGCATTGGGATTTCGATTTATTTCTCTCCTTTTGTCAAAATAAGGTCCTTCATCATGCGGGCGCGCAGACGGTTCTTGGGGAGCATGCCGAGGACGGCATGGCGGAGTACGAGCCGCGAATCGCGCGCGCGGAGCCGCTCCAGCGTCTCTTCTTTCAACCCCCCGGGGTAGCCCGTGTGGCGGCGATAGATTTTCTGCGTGCCCTTCCGTCCGGTCGTGCGGATGCGGTTGGTGTTCACCACGACGACACGATTGCCGCCCGCCCGCGCAGGATCAAAAGAGGAATCCCGCTTCCCCTGCAGCAGTACGGCGATCCGTGTGGCGAGTCGCCCGAGGATCTGATCTGTCGCGTCAAGAGCGTAGTCCATATTCGCTATGGCTCAAATGAAAAAATTAAAATGAAAAACGAAAAATGGCGGTGCGCGCCCTGCAGGGCGCGCGATTTTTACATTTTGCTTTGTCATTTCTCATTTTTCATTTTCAGTTTTTC
>JBBTVQ010000074.1:0-2787 GCA_038063095.1 Patescibacteria group bacterium | reverse complement strand
CGCGCGATTTTTACATTTTGCTTTGTCATTTCTCATTTTTCATTTTCAGTTTTTCATTATCGCACCAGTTCCAGTATCGCCATCCGGGCGCCGTCGCTTCTGCGGGATCCCTGCTTGATGATGCGCGTATAGCCGCCCGGGCGTGCCGCCGAGGTACTGGCGTGCCGCGTCGCGTGCGCTGCAGCCGCGGGAGAAACGGAAGCCGCGAGCATACGGCGGTTGGCGAGCGTCGGCGACTTTGCCCGCGTGAGTACCTGCTCCATGTACGGCCGTAATTCCTTTGCTTTTGCCTCAGTGGTCGCTATCCTGCCGCGCATGAAAAAATCCGCGGCCATGTTTTTGTATAGTGCCCGCCGGAGCTTGCGCTCGCGCCCGAATTTTCTGCCTTTCTTGAGATGCCGCATATTCGCTATGGCTCAAATGAAAAAATTAAAATGAAAAACGAAAAATGGCGGTGCGCGCCCTGCAGGGCGCGCGATTTTTACATTTTGCTTTGTCATTTCTCATTTTTCATTTTCAGTTTTTCGTTTAGGGTTTGAGGGTGATTCCCAGATTTCCCAGCGCTTTCTTTACTTCCTGGATGCCTTTTTCCCCGATGCCCTCCATGTCGCCCAGCGCCGCGGTGCGCTTGCGCGCAAGCCCTCCTACGGTCTTGACACCCGCTTCGCGCAAGGCGTTGAGGGTTCTGCTGGAAATCTTCAGATCATCAATCTTTGTTTTCAGGATGCTCGTTGCCGCGTCTTCGGGCGCGTCCGTTGCCCCGCCCGCGTGACGCGCGGCGGAGCTCTCCGGCGACAGCGGCACCGAAGCGTCGAATCCCTCGCGGATCGCGGAGAACTGCTCAGTCAGGATGGCTACGGCGGACATGAAGGCCTCCTTCGGCTCCAGCGAACCGTCGGTCTCGATGGTCAGCAGCAGTCGGTTGTAGTCGGTGCGGTCGCCGACGCGCATGTTTTCCACTTCATAATTCACGTGCCGCACCGGAGAAAATGCGGCGTCCAGCGCGATGCTCCCCACCTCCACTTTTTCCTTGGATCGCGCCTCCACCGGGACGTATCCGCGGCCGGACTCCACCACCGCCTCAATATGCAGTTTCGTCTTTTTCGCGGTGATCGTAGCGATATGCAAGTCCGGACTCACCAGTTCCACCTGCGAGGGCATAGTGAAATCTCTGCCGGTCACTTCACGCTCGCCGGAGACGGAGAGCGTGATGGAAAAGGGTCCCTCCTCGTGGAGGCGGAATCGCATTTGCTTGAGATTGAGCGTCAGGTCAGTGACGTCCTCCATGACGCCCTCAATCGTGGAAAATTCGTGCCCCACGCCGTCTATTTTGACCATCGTGATAGCGCTTCCGGGGAGTGACGAGAGGAGGATCCGCCGCAGACCGTTGCCGATCGTATGTCCATACCCCGGATAGAGGCCTTCAATTTCAATGACCGCGCGATTGCCGTCATCGCGTACGATCTTGGGTTTGCTGGGAAGAGGAATCATAAAAAATGCAAAACGAAAATATCAAAATGTAAAATTTCGGTATCGCTTCGCGATATTCTTCTACTTTCTTTGTTATATTGATTTTGATTTTGGGACTTCGCTTGACTCGCTACCTCGAATAAAACTCCTTGATTTTTACGACGTCAAAACTGTGGCCGAGCTCGTCCGGCTCCGGCATGCCGACGACGGTACCTTCGGGCTTTTTGGCATCGCGCGCAAGCCATCGCGGCAGGGCGCCCATCGTCGCGCTCGGATGATCGGATTCCTCCGCCGCGGCGTATGCTGGCTCTCTGCGCCGGGCAACCGCGATGGTTTCCCCTTGGCGCACGGCATATGATGGCGCGGACACTAGGCGCCCATTGACCGTGACGTGTCCATGTCCGATGAGTTGGCGCGCGGACCTGCGGGATGGCGCCAAGCCGAGCCGCCAGACGATGACATCCAGCCGCCGCTCAATCAGGCGAAGAAAGTTGTCCCGAAATAAGCCCCGCTCGCGCACGGCACTCCCAACATACCGCTTTATTTCGGCATCGTCAAGGCCGTAGAAAAAGCGCATCTTTTGCTTCTCGCGCATGAGTTCCCCGTACTCAGACCCCCCCCTGCCGCGGGGCCTCTTCTTGCCTTTGTTCCCCGGCGGATACGCGCGGCGGGCGGCGGCGCACTTGGGGCCAATGCACCGATCCCCTTTCAAAAAGAGTTTTTCTCCGAGGCGGCGTTCCACTTTTTCCAGTATTTTTGGCATATTCGCTATCGCTCAAGTGAAAAAATTAAAATGAAAAATGAAAAATGGCGGTGCGCGCCCTGCAGGGCGCATCATTTTTGATTTCGCATTTTCATTTTTCATTTTCAGTTTTATTACACTCTCCTCACTTTCGGGGGCCGGGGGCCGTTATGCGGGATGGGGGTTACATCCTTGATGCCGGTGATGAGGAGGCCGTGGTTGGCGAGCGAGCGCACCGCCGAGTCACGCCCGGCTCCCACGCCCGCGACCCGCACGGTGATGCTGGTCAGCCCGGCGCGCTTTGCTTTGTCCGCGACAAACTCCGCGACCCGTGCCGCGGCATACGGCGTCGCTTTCTTGGTGCCCGAGAAACCCACGGATCCCGAAGATGACCACCCGAGCACGTTTCCCTGCGTGTCGGTGACTGAAATAATGGTATTGTTGTAGGTTGCCCGGATGTGCGCGATGCCAGTGGACACGCGCCGTCCCGAATCGGCCACGACTGACCGCGTGCGCGTCTCGCCTTCGCCTTCCGGCGCCGATGCTCCTTTCGCAATGATGCGTTTTTTACCCAT
>JBBTVQ010000073.1:0-1570 GCA_038063095.1 Patescibacteria group bacterium | reverse complement strand
CGGCTCCGGTCATCAGCACAAAAAGAAAAATGGCGGCAACCGCGATCCAAAATGATATGACAAACGGCGCCGTACACCACAAGAGTAGATTCATAAGATTTCTGCCGATGAGCGTGATGTTGTAGCCCGACAGCGCCACGATGTGGCTCACGCCCGCCACTTTGAAGTTTTCTACGAGTTCTTGAGGAAGCGACGCGCGCTCGCCCAAGAGGAGACCTTTCATAAACGCGGCGTGGGGTTCCGGCAGTGCTGTATCAATGTTGGATTCAAACGCGTCTTTGACCGCGGCAAGTACCACGGTCACGCGCCACGCCGTATCCTCGCCCGTTTTTTCAGCCCGCGGAAACGCCGTCACGAGAAAGATGCCGTCGCGCGCGAGGTATGAGACATAATCAAAATCACTGAAATTCTCCGGCTGCTGCAGGACCCCGTCAAACTGCACGCGATCTCCGATGTGATACCGGGGATACGGCCGCACGCCTGCCAACACAAAAAACGGCTCGCCCAGAGAGACGCCGTCAATCGCGCGTATTTTTATTTTCATCCGCTGCAGTACCACGTCCCGCCGCGGCGCTTCCCACACCACCCCCTCCGCGCGGACGTTCTTTCCGTACCACGCCGACACGTCGGGACGGTGGTACTCCGCCATGTCAAGACGAAAGACGCCCAGCACCAGCGCTACCGCAAACAATCCTCCCATCCACGCGGCGCGCGATCCTTGCCGCACACCGATGACAAACATCACCGCAGCCGCAACGCCAACCATCCACATCACGATGTAGGGAACAAACACAAACGACCGAATCCCGACCCCCGCGACAAATGCCAGCATCCCCCACAAAAAAATCCGCGACTTGCTCATACCACTACCCACTCTATCATGCCCGTTGACTTTCTCAACGCAATCCGGTATATAGACAAGAGTCCTTCTCGGAAAAAACACAACTTCACCCCGGAGGTACCCTGTGAATCTGCGGCATGAAATCGGAAACACTATTTTGGAAGGTTTCGGGAATGCTGTATGGGAAGGTTTCCGCTCCTTGGCGTTCCGCAAAGAAGCGGAGGAAGCGCACATCTTTACGCTTCGCGCATTGGAAACGTGCGAGCGATTGAAAATCGCCGGAGCCCTTTCATACCTCTATTGCAGTCCGTATACGGACAAGCCGACGGCAGTCGCGGGCATGCGATGGGATAATCCCGTGGGGCTCGCGGCCGGATTTTCCAAGAACGGAGAAGCGTTGGAGGCGCTCTCCATGCTCGGATTCGGCTGCATTGAGATCGGAACCATTACCCCGCGGCCGCAACTCGGTAATCCGCGACCGCGCGTGTTCCGATATCCAGAATCGCGCGCGGTCATCAACCGCTATGGATTCAATTCCGAAGGATCAAAAGCGGTTGTAAAGCGCATCGATCCCATCATGCAAAAATGGCGATGGAGATCCTCTATCCCTCCCATCATCTACTCCATCGGCGCAAACAAAAGCACCCTCGACGCCTATGGAAAATCAGGGGATTTAGAAGTCGTGGTTGCCGACTATGTGGCCGCATTTGCGGATCTCAGTCCGCAGAT
>JBBTVQ010000072.1:0-7418 GCA_038063095.1 Patescibacteria group bacterium | reverse complement strand
TTCCTCGTCTTCCTCTGGGCGTCCATCTTCCTCACGCGGAAGGCCGCGGGGATGGGGGCCGAAGCCGCGCTCACGTTTGGGAAAAAACTCGCGGGCGTGGGGCTAGGGCTGGGCACCGGTCTCATTGCGCGCAGGGCATTGCCGGCGGCAGGGAGAATTGCCACCAAAGCGCTGGGCGGCCTCGGCAGAAGGCCGGCTCTCCAGGCCATGCTGGGCAGGATCCCGACGAGAGGATTACAGCAGATTACCCGTGCGAGCCGCCAGCAGGTGGTGGACGCAGAAGCGCGTATCAGCCGGATGGGTATGACATCCGCAGAAATCCAGCAGGCGCTTGCCTCGCGACAATTCCGCAACGCGGCTGATGTCGCGGGCGCGGTGCGCGTACTCCAGAAAAACAGAGATCTTACGCCGCAGCCGGGAGTTGCGGGGTACGGAGACACACACCTTCGCCAGGCCGCGGACACCTTGCGTGGTCTCAATCTTGATTTCGTGCCGTTTCTCCGCGCCAATCCGACGATTGCCAATCGCGCTGATTTTCCTGCGGATGTTTTTGACAGAGAGACGCGGAGAATCCTCGATGCCTCGGGACGAACCGGCCAAAATCCCACCCCGGACGACGAGCAGGAAGCAGTACGCCGGCTCGCGTGGCAAAGAATACGCCCCCAGGATCTTGAAACTATGGACTTGGAGCTTTTTGCAAACGAAGATGCCAAGAGGATGTTTCTGGAAATTGCGAGCGGCGATCACTTGTCGCGTTTGGCGCGCCTCAATCCACGAACCGCCCAAAGTATCCAGGCATACTTGGATACGCATGAGCCGGTTTGGGATGGCTTTGACACCGTGAAAAAACAAGCAATGGAGAAATACTTTGCCAGCAACGCCGGACAGGAACTCGGCTGGCATCTGCCGCCGTATGTACGCACGCCTCCGCCAGGTGGAACGACGCCGCCGCCAACGCCGTAATCATTTATTTACTGACGACCTATGGCAAAAACATACACCAAAGAAGAGTTGCAGGAGCGATACGAGAAACTGCCGGACGCGTTGAAAGACGCGATGTCTTTTCAATCGGTTTCTTTGTACACGCGGAAGCCCCATGCTTCCAAAATAAAAAGCCGTCCGGAGAATTCGTCTTCGGGGATTGCCGCGAGAAGACGCTCTATCGCGGCGCAGAGCGCCGCTGTGGTCGGCGGAAGAATGCGGATCACGACAATCCCCGCGTATGCGAGGGGAGGAAATGATATGATGCTGGAGAATCCCAAGTCATGGGTAAGGAGGATGCGCCGCTCCGCTCGCGCCAGCGCCGCGATCTCGCTGTCCGGCGTACCCGGTAGCGGACGCATGACATCGTGGCCGCCTCGCGGCGCACGTTTTCATCAACGAGAAACCGAAGCATGGAGATGCTGGGCGAACGGCACCTCGCGCTCGCTCACGGCCGTGGTTTTTGCGGCAAAGAGGAGTGCGGCGGCAATGGCGTCTTTGGTGAGGCCGGGGTACGCCTCCATAACGTCCGCAGGCGTCTCGCCGGCCGCCAGCATCTCCAAAACAAGAGATACCATAATCCGCGTGCCTGTGAAGCAGGGCTTTCCGTGGCACACTTTCGGATCTACGGTGATGTAGTCGCTAATATGCATAGCGGCATCGTATCATAAAAACTAAGTCAGAGCAACCATGCCCCGCGCCTATACCAAACAACAATTGCAGGAGCGATACGAGAAATTGCCGGACGCGTTGAAAGACGCGATGTTCAGCACGGACGTGGCGGACAAGATCTTCGAAACCGGCAAGAAGAATGGACTCACAATAGAAAAGATCGGGTTTCTCGCGGAGGAGACCGGGAGAGTCATCTTGGGGCTCACGCGGCCCAATGAGTTTGTCGCGGTGCTAACAGGGCGGCTTAGCACCCCCGCGGACGCGGCGCAGAAAATCGCCTCGGACATCAACCACCAGATATTCTTTCCGCTCCGCGAGATACTCAAATCCACGCATCAGGTGGACATAGGGGACGCGGCGCGTCCCGCGGCAGACATTGATCTGCGTAGGGCAGCGCGTCCAGTGACGCCGGTGCCGCCAGCCGCACAGAAACCAATGGCGCCAGCTCCGCCGCCCCCTGCGCCACAGAAGCCGCCCGTACCGCCTCTCATTGACCTCCGAAAAACAGAACCCGGCAGGCCGCCGCTGGTGGAGGTGGGCAATCTGCGAGCGCCCGGCCCCACCCCATCAGGATTCCTCACCCGCGAGGAAGTGGAAAAGGTGGTGGCGGAAAAGAAGAATCAGGAATCAATCCCCGATTCAATCGGGGACAAGAATCAAGGAAAAGCGGAGCAAACGATCGAAACACCGCCGCTCGTCCCGACGCCGCCTGCGGCGCCCCCGTCTTCAACCCCACCCACCCCTGCGTCAGCGCAATTATCTCCATTGTCAAAAATCGCCCCGATAGACCTGCGGAAACAGGACTCTCCACAGCCATCCCCATCATATCCACAACCCTCTTCCCCTGGTATTCCACAGAGTTTTCCACAGGAGGCGCCGCCGCCGAAAATGCCACCCATGGACCTGCGGAAAGATAAGGAAACAGATCTGGAGTTCACGCCCCCGCTGCCTGCACGAGTCATAGACACAACACCGTCACAGAGTGTCCCGCCATCTGCAACTCCTGCGCCCGGGCCAAACCCTCCTGCGCCACGACCCGCCCCAGCGTCTACTCCTCCGCCCATTGACCTGCGCAAACTGTCTGTCCAACCCCCAACTCCCACCACACCCAAAACCAAGCCGTGGAGCGGCACAGATCCATATCGCGAGTCCGCTGAATAAACATCATGGAGCATGAAGCAATTTCAAGTGCCCCAGTTCATCACCATTGAAGACAAAGTGATCGGTCCCTTTACGATCAAGCAGTTTTTGTATTTGGCGGCCGGCGGGGGACTCATCCTGGCGGCCTACGCCTTTCTCCGGACATTCCTCTTCTTCCCGACGGCGGCACTCGTGGGCGCGCTTGCCGGATCCCTCGCATTCCTCAAAGTGAACGAGCAGCCATTCCCTACCATCCTCAAAAACGCTATCGTATACCTGATACGCCCGCGCCTCTATCTCTGGAGAAAGGAAGAGGCCAAGCCCGGGACGAGACGCGAAGAGATAAAGAAGGAGGAGGCGACGATAAAAGCAATCCCCAGGATGTCGGAGTCCAAGCTCACGGATCTCGCGTGGAGCTTGGATATTGAGAAAAAACTACGAGAATGAAGAATGAGGCATTAGGTTTTTAGCGGCACCCTAATAACCTAACAACCTAATTCCTAAAAACCCAACTATGCCCGCAGGCGCATCCGCGCAACAATTTCTCGCCATTGACGCCATCCGCGAAGACGTCGTGGTCCTCAAAGACGGAGGCCTGCGGGTGATCCTCATGTGCTCGTCGTTCAACTTCGCGCTCAAATCCAGCGACGAGCAGGACGCGGTCATTTTTCAGTACCAGAACTTTTTGAACGCCTTGGACTTTCCAATTCAGTTCGTCATCCACTCGCGGCGGCTCAACATTGAGCCGTACCTGGAGACGTTGGCCGAGCGCCAGCGCGGGGAAGAGTCGGAACTGCTCAAAATACAGATCAGCGAATACATTGAGTTCATCAAGACATTCGTGGCAGCCACCAACATCATGTCCAAGACATTCTACGTGATCGTGCCGTTTACGCCCGTGGCGCTGCAGAAGCAGGGGATTGCCGCCAAGGCCCTCTCCCTGTTGGGTATGGGGAAGCAGAACGGGACGATGGACGCGCGCGTCTTTGAGGAGCGCAAGCGCCAGCTCCTCCAGCGCGCGGATACCGTGTCCGAAGGGCTCCAGCGCTTCGGCATCCGGTCCGTACCCCTCAACACCGAGGAACTGATTGAACTCTTTTACGGGCTGTATAATCCGACTGAGTTTGAGAAAGTGGTGGCACCCACCAATGAGTAAATGAAAAACTGAAAAGAAAAAATGAAAAACGACGATGCAAAATGGAAAATTTTAGATTTTAGATTTTCGATTTTTGTTTTTCACTTTCACTTTTTCATTCCGGAAAGATGAAGTTTTTCGGCACGACAAAACCAGTTGACGACGAGATCCTCGCGGTATTCCCGGAGGAGATCTACCGGAGCGGGGAATTGGCGCTCAAAGACATTCTCACCCCTTCGGCACTGGAGGTGCGGCCCACGTACGTGCGCCTGGGCGCGAAGCTGGCACGCACCATCTTCGTCTTTGCCTACCCCCGGTACCTGCACACCAACTGGTTCAGCCCCATCGTCAACATGGACAAGATCTTTGACATCGCGATGTATGTTAACCCCGTGGACACGGCCGCGATGCTGCGCACCCTCCGGCGCAAAGTGGCGCAGGTGCAGTCGCAGATCACGATGCGGGAAGAGAAGGGACTTGTCCGCGACCCGATGCTGGACACCGCCTACCGCGACCTGGAGGAGTTGCGCGACAAACTCCAGCAAGCCCAGGAGCGGCTCTTTTTCTTCGGCCTCTACGTCACGATCTACGGCGTGACCGAAGACGAACTCAACAAAACCGAGACCGAGATCAAAGCGCTCCTGGAAGCGCGCCTGGTCTACACCAAGCCCGCACTCTTCCAGCAGGCCGAAGGGTTTCAAACCGCACTCCCCTTGAACACCGACAAACTCAAAATCAACACGTACCTCAACTCCTCGCCCATCTCCTCCACGTTTCCCTTTATCTCTTTTGACCTCACCTCCAACAAGGGCATTCTCTATGGCATCAACCGGCACAACAACAGTTTGGTGCTCTTTGACCGCTTCTCCCTGCCCAACGCCAACGCCGCGATCTTCGGCGCCTCGGGCGCCGGAAAAAGTTATTTGGTCAAACTGGAGGTGCTCCGCTCACTCATGTGGGGGACGGATGTGATCATTATTGACCCGGAGCGCGAATACGAATACCTGGCGCAGGCGGTCGGGGGCTCCTACGTCAACATCTCGCTCACGTCCAAAAACCACATCAACCCGTTTGACCTGCCGGTGCCGCGCGAGGACGAGTCCCCGGCCGACGTCCTCCGATCAAACATTGTCAACCTCATCGGCCTCTTTCGCCTGATGCTCGGCGGCCTCACCCCGGAAGAAGACGCGATTTTGGACTCCGCCATCAGCGAGACGTACGCGTCCCGCGACATCACGCCAGAGTCCGACTTCTCTAAAGTCACGCCGCCCACCCTCTCCGACCTGGAACTGGTGCTCGCCTCCACCGCGGGCGGGGAAGGCCTTGCCATGCGCCTCAAAAAATACACGACCGGCACCTGGGCCGGATTCATCAACCAGCAGACGAACATTGAGATGAAGAGCCGCCTGGTGGCATTCTCCGTGCGCGACATGGAGGATGAACTCCGTCCCATCGGCATCTTCCTCATCCTCCGCTACATCTGGAACGCGGTGCGCACCACGCTCAAGAAGCGCATCCTCATCGTGGACGAGGCGTGGTGGCTCATCAAAAACGAAGACGGCGCCTCGTTTCTCTTCGGGATCGCCAAGCGCTCGCGCAAATACTACCTCGGCCTCTCCACCATCACGCAGGACGTGGGCGACTTTTTGAACTCGCCCTACGGCAAGGCCATCATCACCAACTCGTCCATGCAGATACTCCTCAAGCAGTCGCCCGCGACCATTGACTTGGTGGCGCAGACCTTCAACCTCACCGAGGAAGAACGGTTTCTCCTGTTGGAATCCGACCGGGGGGAGGGGATCTTTTTTGCGGGCTTGAAACATGCGGCGATCAAGGTGATCGCCTCCTACACCGAGGATCAAATCATCACCTCGGACCCGGCGCAACTCTTGCTGATACGACAAGCGAAAGCAGACATAAAACACAAAGCACAGTGAACAAATTCCAAACAAAGCACAAAACACAAATGAAAAAAACACAAACGCGCCGTCTTTGTGTTTTATATATTGTGTTTTGTTTGGTATTTGGAATTTGTGTTTTGGAATTTGCCGCGCCTGCGGCTGCGCAGGCCCTGCCCGCGCCCGTGTCAATCGTGGCTTCTCCCGCAACGCCATCCCCCGGAGATACCATGACGGTAACCGCGGCCACCCCCTCTTTTGATCGCCTGACCGCGCAGTTCCGGTGGACCGTGGACGGCAAGGCGCGGCCGGATCTCTCCGGCGCGGGTAAGAATTCTTTTCAACTGACGGCGGGGAATGTCGGGAGCTCCCAGCGCGTCTCGGTGTCCGTGTCGCGCGCCTCCGCCGCAGCCGGCGTTGCCGGGGGAGACGCCTCGCTTACTATCCGGGTGGCGGATCTGACGCTCACCTATATCGCCGAGACCTTTGTCCCCAAGTGGTACCGCGGCAAGGCCTTGCCGGTGTCTGACTCGGTGGTGGGCGTGGTGGCACTGCCGGAGGTCGTGGTTGACGGCAGGCGCGTCCCGCCGGAGCGGCTCATCTACCGCTGGGGACTGGACGACGAGAAAAACGCGCTCTCCGGCATCGGGGAGCAGGTATTCCGCATCCGCACGTCCGATTTGCCCGGCACGTCGCATGAAATAAAAGTGCGCGTGGAAGACCCGGAGGGAAAGATACGAAAAGAGGGCATATTTTATGTGGTACCGAGTAAGCCGCGGCTGGCGATATACGGCGCCACGCCTTTGGGCGGCGTGGAGTTTCGCGCGGCAAACGGTCTTACGGCTGCGGCGCAGGGCCTCTTTGACTTTGCGGCAGAACCCTTTTTCTTCCCGGTGTCGTCCCGTAGGGATCTCACGTGGCAGTGGAGTATCGGAGGCGCCACTGCCGGCGGCAATCCGGAAACGCCCGCTCTCATCACCGTCAACGCATCGGATTATACGCCCGGCGCCCTCTCGGTCGCGGCCTCGGCGCAAGCCCCCGGAACCTTTCTCTCCACCGCATCGGCCTTACTGACATTCTTCCTTCGCTAGAGACGGAAAGATGCAACGGGATAAAAACACAAAACACAGTGAACAAATTCCAAACAAAGCACAAAACACAATGATGAAAAGCACAAAGACAACCAACAAAACGCAAAAAGATAGAGCGCCAACACAGTAATGGAACGCTACAGAGAGTTAGAGCACCGCACCATGGCATTCGCGAAAGATGTGGTACGCTTATGCAAGACCCTGCCGAGAGACGCCGCTACTATTGAATTGATACGGCAGGTAGTGCGTTCCGCCGGATCAGTAGGCGCCAACTATCGCGAGGCAAACGAGAAACTGAGCAAAAAGGATTTTCTTCTGCGGCTCCGTATCGCGCGGAAAGAAGCAAAGGAGACGACCTACTGGCTGGAAATCATACAAGAAGCGGCACCAGCAGCAAAGGAACATATTCATATCCTCATCCTCGAAAGTCAGGAACTGCGCAATATCCTTTCCGCCATCCTCTCAAAAGCCGAGGGTCACGGCAGATGATTCATCGTTTGT
>JBBTVQ010000071.1:0-2987 GCA_038063095.1 Patescibacteria group bacterium | reverse complement strand
AAAAAAGACGACGAGACGCTCACCGGCGAGGACATCCGCGAAGGCATCACCGCGGTGGTCTCGGTAAAAATACAAAACAGCGCGCTCCAGTTTGAAGGACAAACCAAGTCCAAACTCGGCAATCCGGAAGCGCGCGCCGCGGTGGAGACCGTGGTGGGCGAGGCGCTCCGCGAGTGGCTGGAAAAATATCCGCGCGACGGCGCCGAGATCATCGGAAAAGCGCTCCTGGCACAAAAAGCCCGCAAGGCGGCCAAGGCCGCGCGAGACACGGTGCTGCGCAAAGGCGCTTTGGACGGACTCACGCTTCCCGGCAAGCTCGCGGACTGCCAGTCAAAAGATCCCGCGGAGTCGGAGTTGTTTCTGGTGGAAGGGGATAGCGCAGGCGGCTGTTTTTCCGGAGATACGAAAATAGCGCTCACGGACGGAAGAGATATTTCTTTTCATGAACTTGTTGCCGAACACGAGACGGGCAAGCAAAACTATTGCTACACGATAAAACAAGACGGAAGTATCGGTATGGAAAAAATCGTATCCCCCCGCATTACGAAACGCAATACGACGGTCGTAAAAGTCGTTTTAGACAACGGCGAAGAAATTATCTGTACGCCGGATCACCGATTTATGCTCCGCGACGGCACCTACAAGTCCGCGGCTGAACTCACGGAAGACGAATCTCTTATGCCGCTGTACAGAAAACTTTCGCGGGTAGGGGGGCGCATAACCATTGACGGTTATGAGATGGTTCACGATACGCAAAGCGGCCGCTGGATTTTCACGCATCTTCTGGCAGACGGATACAACCTGGCGCACGGCAGAGACGATGTACGCTCCGGCTCTCATAAACATCATCTTGATTTCAATAAGTTGAATAACAATCCTGATAACATCCGCCGCATGACGCCGGAAGGGCATCTTGCATACCACCGGGGAATGCTTCGTTATACCCTCCACAGCGAAGTAAACAAGGAGAAGTCCCGCCAAGCGCACCAAAGCGCGTCATATAAAGAAAAAATACGCGCAATAATGACGACGCCGCAGATGCGGCGCATGCTGCGGCGACGGGCGAAAAAGCAATGGCAAGACGAATCATACAAGCGATATATGATTCAGAAATTTCTCGACTTTTATCGGAGCAATGCGGAATATCGGGCGTCCTCATCGCAAAAACTTTCGCAGGCGCAGAAAGAATACTGGGCTTCGGTACGACACAGAAATAAGCAGGCAAAGCGGGTACGAGAATTTTTCACGGAGCATCCGGAACGAAAACAACGGCTGTCGCAGGCCGCAAAACAACAATGGCAAAATCAAGAACTCTTGACTTGGCGCAGGGAAAAGACAAAAGAACAATGGACGGACGAATTCAGAAAACGACGGAGGGAAGCGTACAACCGGACATATAAACGGAAGGCGCTCACGGCGCTCCATCAAATTTATCACGAGTACGGCGTGCTGGATGAATCACGCTACAACGAAATACGGCGCGCCACCGGCGATCGGACGCTTCTGCGTCTTGATACCATACGAAAAAGATTTTTTGAGGGGAGGCATAAAAGATTCGAGAATGCAGTCGCGCATTTCAATCATAAAGTGCGAACCGTCGTCGCCCTCACCGAACGGATGGATGTATATGATCTTGAAGTGCCCGGAACGCATAACTTTGCTCTGGCTTCGGGCGTATTCGTACATAATAGTTCAAAGCAAGGACGCGACAGAAAATTCCAAGCCATACTCCCTCTGCGCGGCAAGATTCTGAATGTGGAGCGCGCGCGGCTGGACAAAATGCTGGCGTCCAAAGAAATCAAGTCGCTCATCATCGCCTTGGGAGCCGCCATCGGCGACGAGTTTGACGAGTCGCGCCTCCGGTACCATCGCATCGTCATCATGACCGACGCGGACGTGGACGGGGCCCACATCCGCACGCTCATCCTGACGCTCTTTTACCGATATTTCCCCACGGTGGTGGAACGCGGATACTTGTATATTGCCCAGCCCCCGCTCTACAAAGTGCAGGCGGGCAAGAGCGTGCAGTACGCCTACTCGGACGCGCAAAAGGACGCGCTGATTGCGGAGGTGCGGAAGACGAAAAACGTAAAACGTAAAACGACAAGCGAAGGGGAGACGGAAAAACAAGAGCAAATCGCCGATGAAGAAAAGAGTATGAAGGGCATTGAGATCCAGCGCTACAAGGGCTTGGGCGAGATGAATCCGTCCGAACTCTGGGAGACGACCATGGATCCGGCGCGGCGGATTTTCAAACAAGTGACCGTCTCGGACGCCACGGCCGCGGACCGCATCTTTGACATCCTCATGGGCGACGAAGTGCTCCCGCGCAAGAAATTCATCCAAACCCACGCCACCGCAGTGAAGAATCTTGATATTTGAGAAAAAAAAGAATATCATGGGACTATGAAAAAACTCATTGCCGTAAAAACAGGAATGGGAACGTTTTCGGCTCTTTTTGAGTCCAACGCCCCGGAAAAGGGCTATACCGTTACGGTCCCCAAGCTTCCCGGAGTGGTAACCTGTGGCGACACCCTGGCGGAGGCAAAACAGATGGCACGCGAGGCCATAGAATTTCACTGCTCCTGTCTCTTGGCAGAAGGTATGGCAGAAATCAAGATTCGTACTGCTACGAGATCAAAAGAAATGGCATATGCGTAATGTATGGGTATCGTACCGATCATCAAAGCCGCACGACTCATCCCCATTCTTGTACGAGCCGGATTTCGGATTATCCGTCAGGCAGGCAGTCATGTGCACCTTGAACATATCGCCGACCGCGCGCGAAAAGTAACCATTCCCATGCATTCCAAACCTCTTCCGAAAAAAACACTCTTTTCCATCTTAAAACAAGCCGGACTTACGTTGCAGGATTTTCTCAAACTGATCGGGAGATAAATTGCCGCGCAAGAAATTCATCCAAACCCACGCCGCCGCGGTGAAAAATCTTGATATTTGATTTGCGTTGAAAGAATTTTTGTGATACT
>JBBTVQ010000070.1:0-2258 GCA_038063095.1 Patescibacteria group bacterium | reverse complement strand
ATTGACTTTTGGTATGCAGGGCTCCCCCGTTTTTTATCTGCCGAAAGGCAGAGAACTTGTTTTGAGCGGCCGTACATTGATCGTCGGCACGATCAATGTGACGCCGGATTCTTTTTATGACGGCGGCAGATTTTTCCCGGATGTTAAAAAAGCGGTTGCTCGGGTCGGCGAGATTTTAGCCGAGGGAGCGGATATGGTGGATATTGGCGGCGAGTCCACTCGGCCCGGATCCGCACCGGTATCCGCAGACGAGGAAATTAGCCGAGTGATACCGGTGATCCGCGCCGTGCGTGAAAAACTCGGTCCCAAGCCGGTTGTTTCCATAGATACCTACAAATCATCGGTGGCGCGCGCCGCACTTGATACGGGCGCGGATATGATCAACAGTTTGGGCGGCACTTTGTTTGATCTGGCAATGGCCGGTGTTGCCGCAGAATACGGCTGTCCAATCGTGATATATCATATCCGCGGCAATCCGCGTACCATGCAGGAAGGCGAAATTGTTTATCGGGATGTGATAGGCGACATCAAGGAATTTTTTGAAGCGCAGATTGCGGTTTTGGAAAAAGCGGGTGTGCGTATGGAGCAAATAATTCTGGATCCGGGTATTGGGTTCGGGAAGACCGTGGAGCAGAACTTTGAAATCGCGCGGCGGCTCGGAGAATTCAAGCCGCTCGGTCGTCCGATCATGATCGGCGTCTCGCGCAAAAGTCACCTCGGGTTGATTTTGCAGAAACGGCTGGGACTCACGAGTCCCGTGCCCGCCGAGGAGCGTCTGGAAGCGTCTTTGGCCGAGACCGCAATCGCTGTTTTGAATGGCGCCGGTATGGTGCGTGTGCACGATGTTTGGGAGACGAGAAAGTTCCTTGCGGTGATTGATGCTCTGCGGCGTGATTAGCATCATGCTCTTTTTACTCAATGCGGTTACGGGAGGATTGAATGCGGACGATGAAAATTGCCTTTCTTGCGGCGGGATTTGCGCTGTTTATCGCCGCTCTTGCTCTTATCGCGCTTGATGCGGCTGTGCCGGATACGGGTATGGGCCGTTTTGCCACGGCACGGCTCAATATGTCTCTTCTACCGATGATAACCGGCAGGACCGCGGCATTTGCAAGTATCGGATGGAAGGTCGGAGTCGCAGTGTTGATCGGAGGATTCTTCCTTATCCGCAAATACCGGAGGCGGTCATAAGCCGCTTCCTTTTTTTGTGTTTTTACGCTATGATGCGGTTATGATTTTGCTTGACGGCAAAGCCGCGGCGCAGAAAATTCTCGACGGGTTGAAAGAGCAAGCCGCGGCTTTATCAAAGAGGCCGCGGCTTGCGATCGTGGTCGTCGGCAAAGATCCGGTGGTGGATACTTTTATCAGCCAGAAGAAAAAAGCCGCGGATGGGATCGGCGTGGATATGCGCGTGTATCCTTTTCCGACAGAAATCACGACGAACGAATTGCGCAAGCGCATTGCCGAAATCGTACACGAGAAAAGAAACACGGGCGTTATCATCCAGTTGCCGCTGCCGCCGCACATCAACAAGCAATATATTCTCAACGCAATCCCGGCTGAGAAAGACCCGGACGTTTTGTCTGGGCGCGCCATCGGCAATTTTGCAGTCGGGAAATCACCGGTGATGCCGCCGGTGGCCGGCGCCATACAAAAACTTTTTGAGGAATATAAAATTGATTATCGCGCAAAATCAATCGCGATTGTCGGCGCGGGCGCTCTGGTCGGCAGACCCGTGGCATTGTGGCTCATGACCGAAGGCGTTGGTTTTACCCTCATTACCGAAAACACCGCGTATCCGGAAGCGGCATTGCGCGAAGCGGATATTGTGATTTCCGGCATTGGCAAGCCGCGCTCCATCACCGAAGATCAGATCAAGAAAGGCGCCATTATCATTGACGCGGGGACCTCGGAGTCCGCAGGAGAGATTGTAGGGGATGTTGATGCGGATTCGGTATCCGCCAAAGCGTCTGTCTTGACACCAGTGCCCGGCGGCATTGGGCCCCTCACAGTCGCCATACTTTTCAAAAATCTCATGACGCTTGCCCAAGCATGATGTACTCGTTTGATCTCGCAGTATTTAGATACCTGAATTCCTGGGTAGGTGTTTCGCCCTTTTTTGACTGGGCGATCCGGTTTCGCGCGATATATCTTTGGTATCTCGTGATTGCGGCGGTGCTGATGTTTGCCGCCGTACCATTTGTTTTTCCGCGCGCGCGCGCTGCGCGCGCGCGGAATCTCCGCCTGTTGCGCGATGC
>JBBTVQ010000069.1:0-8723 GCA_038063095.1 Patescibacteria group bacterium | reverse complement strand
CATTATTCACCAAACTTTTAACGGTATAATTCACATTGGTATGAATGAAGTGGTAGTGTATCTGGTACGCGGAGCTCTCGGTTTTCCTGACCGGTCGCAAACCCTGATGATATTCCTCAAGATAACCGACCAGCAAGTTGGGTCGGAATTGCTATTTTTAATTACCCGAACGGGGGTGTGGATAACTCCCTTTTTCCCGCTCTCCATCTTGTGCCGCAATAGGGGTATACTCCATAAGTGGCGGCGGATTTCTCTTTTCTCAAAAAACTTGCCAAGCCCGGGTTCTCTCTTTCTTTTCTCTCGCGCAAGCCCTCGCAGGTGATGGGCCTCTCCATTGGTACCTATTCCAGCAAGGTGGTACAATTGCGCTACGAGGCGGAGCGCGCGATCCTGGAGACGTACGGGGAAATCAAGAACGAGGGGTATTTCAGGCATCCGGAGACAAGCCGTAGCGGGAGCGCCATTCCGTACAGCGATCAGGACATCGCCGAACTCCTCCGGGATCTCGTGCGCGAATCAAACGCGACCGCGGGACAGGCGGTCTGCACGCTTCCCATGACCGCCGCCTTCATCACTACCATCTCCTTTCCCCGCTCCCTGCAGGGAGAAGTATCGCAGGCAGTGCCCTACGAGGCGCGAAAGTACGTCCCCGTTCCCATTGCCGAAGTGGTGTTGGAATGGATGATCGTGGAGGACGCGGAGCCGCGCGACACGGTAGAGGTCCTGCTGGTGGCCGTACCCCGCGAGATCGTGGAGAAGTTCAGGCGCGTGTTCCAAGCGGCCGGTATCACCCTGCGGTCGCTGGAATTGGAGTCATTCAGCACGGTGCGCGCGCTTGTGGGACGCGACCAGTCGCCCCTGGCCATCGTCAACATGGGACATCTTTCCACGTCGCTCACGTTTGTGGACAAGGGCTTTATCCGCGGGGTGCATACGATGAATCGGGGGTCGCATGAATTGACGTTGGCGCTGGAGCGGGGGTTGGCCGTCGGCAGGGAGCGCGCCGAGCAGGCCAAGCGCGACATCGGACTCTCCGAGCGGATTGAGGAGCGGGATATTACATCGGTCATCGCTCCGCTCACCGAGACGTTGTTGGGGGAGATCGCGCGTGCCCTGGCGCTCTATAACCGTCGCGCCGGCCGCAAGATCCAGCGGGTGATTCTGACCGGCGCCGGAGCGCATCTGAAAGGAATCGTGGCGTATGGCGCCTCGCGGCTGGGGATGGAAGTCATGGTCGGCAATCCGTTTGCGCGACTGGTGACGCCGCCGGTCTTGGCACCCATGTTGCGCGAGATCGGCCCCAATTTTTCCACGGCAATCGGCGCGGCATTGCGGGAATTCACCCCAAGATAAATGAAAAACTGAAAATGAAAAGGGAAAAACGAAAGAGAAAAATTAAAAACGATGCGCAAACGATTGATAATCGTTTGCGCGCAGGCGCATACCGTAATCTTTTCATTTTTCATTTTAACTTTTTCATTTGAGCGATAGCGAATATGTCTGATTTCCTTTCCTCTCAACGCTCATCCGTTCTCACCCGATTTGGGGCGGGCCGCGGCGTGTCGCTCTTTTTCCCCGTTGCGGTCGTGGCATGTGCCGCCGTGGTTGCCGCCATCGGGGGGCTCCTGGCGCTCAATCGCGTCCGCGAGGCAGAGCGCGAGGAGTTTGTCGCGCAGAATACGATCAAGGAAGAGAGCGTGCGCCCGGAACTCCTGGCGCAGATATCGTTGCTTGACCGGCGGCTCAAGGGCGTGCGCGGACTCTTGGATGAGCATACGTTGACGTCCAACATATTCCGGATGATTGAGGCGGATACGCACCCCCAGGTGCGGTTTCTCAACTTTATCTTTTCCGCGGACGGCCTCAAGATTGATATGACGGGAGAGGCGGCGAACTACCGCGCGCTCTCCCAGCAGATCGGGATCTTTGAACGCGACCCGCAAATAGAAAAGACGGAATTCGGCGGGCTCTCGGCGACGAGCGAAGGCCTCGTCGGATTCAAGCTGTCGCTCACGGTCAAGCAGGCGCTGCTGCATCTGCGGCAATAGCGAGGAAAACACAAAGCACAATGCACAAATTCCAAACAAAACACAAAACGCAAAGCACAAAAACGAGCGTATCGTTTGTGTTTTGGAATTTGTGTTTTGTGCTTTGTTTGTAATTTGTAGTTTGGGTTTTGTAATTTTCGCGTATGTCTCGTCTTTTCCTCACCTTCATTTTTCTTGCTGGCGCCTTCCTGCTCGGTGTCTTGTATCTGCGCCCGGAGTGGCAGCGGTTTCAGGATATGGGGCACGAGCTCACGGAATTGGAGGAGATCAGCCGGGAGTTTGACGAGCTGATCGGGAGTCGCGATCGGCTGTTAGGGCTCATCAACTCCATCAGCAAGGAAAATCTTGAGCGTGCGGATCGGATGCTGCCGCAAGGCCCGCACGCGTCTGATTTTCTCGTCTCCCTGGAAGCGTTGACGGTGCAGAGCGGGATGGCGCTGCGCCGGATTGATCTCGTGAGTCCAGAAGGGGAGAGGAAGAGCGAGGCGCTGGTGCCGCGCGCGGGCGCCGGTGGTGCCGCCGCGGGGCAGCCCAAGCCCGGCGGCCCAGGGGTAGCACCTCCGCGCGCGGCCAAAGAAACGCAAACCCTGCCCTTCAACCTCCAGGTCGCGGGCTCCTACGGTGCGCTGAAAAAGTTTTTGGAGAGCACGGAGCGGAATCTGCGCCTGATTGACGTGGAGGGCATCTCGTTTAGCGCCTCGGGAAAAGGAGAGGCCTCCGAGTTTACGATCAAAGCGAAGACATACTATCAGTAAAAGCACAAAACACGATGCACAAATTCCAAACAAAACACAAAACGCAAAGCACAAAAACGAGCGTATCGTTTGTGTTTTGGAATTTGTGTTTTGTGCTTTGTTTGTAATTTGTAGTTTGGGTTTTGTAATTTTCGCGTATGAGCCGCAACACTTTTTTTTCACTCGTATTTGTCGCCCTCCTCATCCTCATCGGGTACACGTGGTACCGATATTTGGGTGCGCCCGCGGACACGGGCGCTACCGAGCAGCCGGCGAGTTTCTCCAAAGCGCTTGCCGAGGTGCGGCGGCTCAAAAATCTTGAGCTGGACACTCCGCTCTTCCAGGACCGCTTTTTCAGGGAATTAGAAGAGCCGCAGGAGATCTCGGAGCCGGACGTGACGCCGGGACGGGAAAACCCGTTCGCGCCCTTCAAGTAAATAAAAACACAAAACACAATGCGCAAATTCCAAACAAAGCACAAAGACACAAAGACACAAAGATCCAAACCCGCGCGGTTTGTGTTTTGTGCTTTTCATCGTTTGTGCTTTGTTTGTGATTTGTAATTTGGGTTTTGTGAGTTTTTGCCGCACGTGGCCAAGACCATCATAGACATCCTAATATCCAAAAATCTCCTCTCGCTGGAGGAGGGGGCGCGTCTGCGCAAGGAAGCGCGCGACAAGGGCGTCCCACTCGACGATCTGCTCTATCAGCGCGGTATCCGAGAGACCGATGTGGCTGAGGCAAAATCATCACTTACCGGCTATCCGATAAAATATCTGCAAGGGATCGAGATTCCTTTTGAGGTGCTCCGCGACATTCCGAAGGAGTCGGCAAAGCACTACGCGATTATCCCCTTGGGACGGTACCAGGGGTTTCTGGACATCGGGATGCTCCATCCCGAGGAGGCCGCGTCCCATGAGGCGTTGAGATTCATCGCGGGGCGGGCGGGGCTGCCCTTGCGGATTTTCATCATCACGCCCACGGATTTTCAGCTGGTGCTCCAGGAATACCGGAGTTTGTCCGGGGAAGTGACGAAGGCGCTGGGCGAGTTTGAAAAAGAATACGAAGGATTGGGCGGGGACGTGAAGATCCGCCGGGAGGAGTCGGGCAAGATCGTGGACGAGGCGCCGGTGACCAAGATGATGGCGGTGATTCTTCGCCACGCGGTGGAAGGCAGGGCATCGGACATTCACATTGAGCCCACGCGGACGAACCTCCGGGTGCGCTTTCGCGTGGACGGGGTGCTCTACACGTCGCTCCTGCTCCCGGTGGACGTGCACCCGACGGTGGTGTCGCGGATCAAGGTGATGACGAATCTCAAAATTGACGAGACGCGCGTGCCCCAGGACGGTCGGTTCCATACGGACATCGGCGGCCGATTCATTGATTTCCGCGTCTCCACCTTCCCCACGACATTCGGGGAAAAGGTGGCGATCCGCATCCTGGATCCGGAGGCCGGGGTGACGACCCTGGGTGACTTGGGCATCGCGGGATCCAATCTGGAAAAGATTGAGGCCGCGATTCAGCGGCCATTTGGCCTCATCCTCATCACCGGCCCCACCGGCTCGGGCAAGTCCACGACGCTCTACGCGCTGCTGCAAAAATTGAACGAAGAGCGGTATAACATCGTATCCTTGGAAGACCCGGTGGAGTACTACATTCCGGGGGTCAATCAATCCCAGGTGCGTCCCGAGATCGGGTACGAGTTTGCGACCGGGCTCCGGCACATCATGCGCCAGGACCCGGACATCATCATGGTGGGCGAGATCCGCGACAAGGAGACCGCAGCACTTGCGATCCACGCGGCGCTGACCGGCCACTTGGTGCTCTCCACCCTTCACACCAACAACGCGGTGGGCGTGATCCCGCGGCTCATTGACATGGGCGTGGATCCTTTTTTGATCGCCCCCACGCTCATCATGGCGGTTGGCCAGCGGCTGGCGCGCAAACTCTGCCCGGATTCCCGCAAGGGAGTTCCTGTGGCAGGCAAGCTCCAAGAGATGGCGGCGGCGGAAATGGCAACCATGCCGGCTGACGTGAAAAGCGAGGCGGAACGCCTGCTGCAGGGCGTGGTGTATCAGGCGGAGGTGAGCGGGGTCTGCCCCAAGGGAACCCGTGGGCGGACCGGCATCTTTGAGGTGCTTGCCATGACGCCGGAGTTGGAAAAGATCATCCTCTCCAAGCCCTCGGAAGCCGAGATCCAGAAGGAAGTGAGGCGCCAAGGCATGATTTCCATGAAGCAGGACGGCCTCATGAAGGTGCTCAAGGGGATAATCGGGTTTGAGGAATTTCTGGAGGTGGTGTAAGATACAGACAATGACGATGACCATGACGATGACAAAGGAAACGCGTGTTACGCTTGGTCATTGTCATGGCGCATAGGAACGGCTTCACCTTGATGGAACTGCTCGTCGTGATTGCCATCATTGCGACGATCGGGTCGGTGGCGTTTGTCCGGTTGGCTGCGTACCGCGCCAAGGCGCGGGATGCGGTGCGGGAGCGGGAGATCGGCGAGTTACAGAAGGCGCTGGCGCTCTATGCGACGAACAACCGTTCATTCCCCGTGGCCGCGGGTCCCATCACGGGCACCGATGCTCTCTCCGCGGCCCTGCTGCAGCACGACTCCATACCGGCAATCCCGCGGGACCCCTTGCGTATCGGCAATTATGTCTATGCGTATGACTCTCCGGACGGCAAAAGTTACACCCTGATGTATTCGCTGGAAACGGACAGCATCCCCGGAAAGAAAAAAGGCCTGCAGACCGCAACCCCCTGATAAAAACACAAAGCACAATGAACAAATTCCAAACAAAACCCAAAGCACAAAACACAAAAGTGAACGCACCGTTTGTGTTTTGGAATTTGTGTATTGTGCTTTGTTTGTAATTTGGAATTTGTGTTTTGTCATTTTTAGTCCCTATGCCCTACAAAATACTTCTTATAGACGATGATCCGTTTATCGTGGACATGTACGTGCTCAAGTTCAAAGAGGAGCGCTTTGCGATTGAGGTCGCGCGCGACGGGAAAGAAGGTCTGAAAAAGGCCAAGGAATTCGGCCCGGACCTCATCTTGCTGGATATCGTGATGCCGGGCACGGACGGATTTCAGACACTGGAGACGCTCCGAAAAGAGGGAACTCGCTCCAAGATTATTCTGCTCACCAATCTTGGGCAGAAAGAAGACGTGGAGCGCGGCATGCGCCTGGGCGCGGACGACTACGTGATCAAGGCGCATTTTACGCCCAGCGAAGTTGTGGCAAAGGCGCGGGCAGTATTGGAGAAACCATGAATACGAAATTATTGGTAGAAAATCTCCTCTCCATCGTCGTCAAGGAGGGCGCCTCGGATCTGCACGTTACGGTAGGGCGGCATCCGGCCATCCGCATGGATGGGTCCCTGGTGCCGCTCTTGAAGGAGGAGGTCATGACGCCGGACATGGCACGCGCCGTCATCATGACGTTTTTGACCCCGGCCCAGCAGGAGCGGTTTTTACGGGAAAAGGAACTGGATCTCTCCTACAATTTTCAGGACCGCGCCCGTTTTCGGGTGAATCTCTTCCACCAGCGCGGATACCTAAGTGCGGCGCTCCGTCTCATCCCCGCGAAAGTTAAGACATTTGCGGAGCTCTCCCTGCCGCCGATTCTGGAGGAATTTTCGCGCCGCCAGCAGGGGTTTTTTCTCGTGGTGGGACCCACGGGGCACGGCAAGTCAACGACATTGGCCGCCATGATTGATTCCATCAACCATACGCGGGCGGATCACATCATTACGGTTGAGGACCCGATAGAGTACCTGTTCGCGTCCGACCGCTCCATCATTGACCAACGCGAGGTGGGGATTGACACGAGCGACTTTGCGCACGCACTCCGCTCCATGTTTCGCGAAGACGTGGATGTCGCGATGGTGGGGGAGATGCGCGACAGCGAGACGATTGCCACCGCCGTCACCGCGGCGGAGACCGGCCATCTCGTCCTTTCCACGCTCCACACCAATAACGTGGCGCAGACCATAGACCGTATCATTGATACGTTCCCTCCGGGGCAGCAGAATCAGATTCGGGCGCAGCTCGCCTCCACGCTCATCGGTATTGTGTCGCAGCGGCTGGTCCCAAAGGTTTCCGGGGGACTTGTCCCGGCGGTGGAGGTGATGATTGCCAACCCGGCGGTGCGCAACCTCATCCGCGAGAACAAGGCCCACGAATTGGATCTGGTGATTGAGACGAGTTCGGAAGAGGGGATGATCAGCTTGAACCGATCGCTCGTGGGGCTCGTGCGCAACGGCGAGATCGGTCTGGAGAACGCCCTTTCGTATTCGTTGAATCCGGGGGAGTTGCAGACGTTCCTGCGGTAAATGAAAAACTGAAAATGAAAAGTGAAAAACGAAAGAGCAAAATGTAAAAATCATCCCGACTGCGTCGGGATACCGCAATTTTTCATTTTTATTTTTTCATTTTTCATTTGAGTAGCAACGAACGTGCCCACTTTTGAATACAAAGCGCGCACCCCTGAGGGGGAGATGCGAAACGGACTCGTCACCGCCTCATCCGAAGAGGCGGCGCTGGACGCCCTGCAGCAGAATAACCTCACCGTCATCGCGGTCAAGGAGACGGCGGCGCAGGGGCTCTTTGAGCGCGGCGTCCTCTTTGGGCAAAGAATACGATACAAAGACGTCGTCATCTTCTCGCGCCAACTAGCCACCCTTTTTGAAGCGCGGATTCCGGTGGTGGAGGCCCTCAAGACCCTTATGAGCGAGGCGGAGAAGCCGGCGCTGCGGCGGATCATCGCGGAAATTCTGGACGACGTTGCCGGCGGCATGTCGCTCTCCCAGGCCATGGGCAAGCACCCCGAGGCGTTTTCTTCGTTTTACGTGCACCTAATCCGGTCCGGAGAGGAATCCGGGAAGCTGCAGGAGATTTTCACGTATCTCGCCGACTATGTGGAGCGCTCGTACTATCTGACCTCCAAGGCGCGCACCTCCATGATTTATCCGGCGTTCGTGCTGCGGGACTTCGTGGGGTTGCTGGTCTTCATGATGGTCGTGGTCTTCCCGCGCCTCGTCAGCATTTTTGAGGAGACGGGCCAGCAGGTGCCGTTCTATACCCAAGCCATCATCTTTCTGTCGCTCTTTCTCCGGCGATGGGGGGTTCTTTTCTTGTTGGTTTTGGCGGGCGGGGGCGTGCTCGCCTGGCGGTGGGGGCACACCCCTGCCGGAAAGCTATTTTTTCACCGCCTGCAAGTGACGGCGCCCATTGCGGGGAAGCTGTATCGCAAGCTCTTTATGGCGCGCCTCACGGACAACCTGCAGACGCTCATCACGGGCGGGATTCCGATCGTACGGGCGCTCACCATCACCGGGGACGTGGTGGGGAACGTCGTGTACCGGCAGGCGATTGAACGCGCCATTGAATCGGTCAAGGGCGGCAACACCATATCGGCCGCGTTTGAGCAGACGCCGGAGATCCCGCCGCTCGTCACCCAGATGATCCGGATCGGCGAGAAGTCCGGCCGGCTTGGTTTTATCCTCGGCTCCGTCGCCAAGTTTTACCGCCGTGAGGTGGACAACATGTTGGAGAACATCGTGGCGCTCATTGAGCCGGCGCTCATCATTTTTCTGGGCCTCGGCATCGGCGCTCTCGTGGCGTCGGTCTTGGTGCCGCTGTATAATCTGGTGGGCGCGATATGATGCATAACCCATAACGCCTCGCGCGTCTATCCTGCGCTATGCGCTACGCGTTATGGGTCACGCGCAAGATAGGTGTGGATAACTCCGTTGTGTTCCATGATGGATATCCGCTATACTGAAGAGCAGATCGTCTACTTGCCTTCATTATTATCTATTTCATTACTCATTTTATGACTCATTTTATGAAGAGAACAAAAGGCATCAGGGGTTTTACCCTCATTGAGCTCTTGGTCGTCATCGCTATCATCGGGGTGCTGGCT
>JBBTVQ010000068.1:0-1547 GCA_038063095.1 Patescibacteria group bacterium | reverse complement strand
GGTTATGCGGATGGAGCTGAAGACAAATGCTTTCTTGCCGATTTCCTCGGTCGGGGTCGCCACGGTCTTGTAGGCGCCGGTCTGGTTGGTAACCGTGCCGATGGTAAGCGTCGTGTTCATCGTCATCCCGTTGCCCACGATGGGGCTGGAAAGAGTTACCTTGCTCGTTCCCGCATTAGCCGCCACAAGAGCAAGTTTGACGATCTCGCCCGCGACGCTGGTTCCGGATCCCGCGCGGTTGGCTGCCAGCGTCATGGTGCGGGAGGTTCCGGCTTTCACCACAAACGCCTCATTCAGATTGGCTTGGTGCAGAGAATTGAGCGTCTTGGCAAGGCCGAGCTGAACGCCATTTTCATCCAAGAGCAGGATGTCCGACAATCCGGTGTCTTGACCCGGGCCCTGGCGCTCTACGGTCAGCGAGTTTACCGTGACGTCTCCGTCAGAAGATGCGGTAAAGACGACTTTCGTAAAGGGCACGCGCGCGGCGCTGGCCGGCGCCAATGCCGCTGGCGGCTGATCCACTGCCGCGGTAACTGTAACCCCGCTTCCTGCCGGACCCACTGCAACCGGCGCAGGAGCCGGAGCTGCCGGTGCCGCAGGCGTGGCTGGTGTTGCTGGTGTTGCTGGTGTTGCTCCACCAAGTACCGGCGCTGCGGGCGCTGCCGCAATCACCGAATCATACTTTGCTCTGGATATTGTGCCGAAGTAGCCGGCTGCCGGCGACACGCCGTTGCCTGCTTGCCACTTGACAACTGCCGCTTTGGTAAGCGAGCCGAATGTCATGGTCTCGTTGCCCGGCGATCCGGCGCCGCTTGCGGCGATCTTATAGCTCGTTGAATTCAAATACTTCTGCAGGCACATCACGTCGTCGCCGCGGACTCCCATGGAGAGAGCCCGGGTAAAGGCGCATTTTGCCATTGCTGCTCCAGCAACCGGCGCCGCAGCCGGTGCGGCGGGCGCGCCGGAGAGTGCAGTTAGTTGCGCCTGGAGCGCTACAATCTGCGCCGTCAGCTGCTCAATGGTGTGCGCGGTCGTGTGATCCGCGACTGCAGCGAACGGCACGAATGCCGCCACTCCCGAGATCGTGACTGCGGTTACCAGGGCAATGGTTCTTGCCCGAAGGCCGCCGCCTTCTTTTTTCAATCTCATGTGCATAGTTTCTTTATTTATCTTGTAATGAAGGAAACCGCATCTTTCTTTCCTGCGTTGCAAGAATCAAAGAGGGCTTCCTGACAGGGGCGCTCATTTTTTATATCCGTCGACGATGGAGCGCATGAGTTTTTTTCAGGCATGCGCCCCGGATCAGATAGAAAAGAATGAGCACGGTTAATAAATTTAATCGCTTGTCTCTTTTTGTGTGTATGCAATTGTCAATGTGCGAGGGTCCCGCGTCTCGTTCTTTCTATCGTTCTTCTCCTGCACTCCGCGTAGCAACCAACGTAGTACCGTCCTACGCTAACTCCTACGCGCCGTGCACGTTCTTTCACTTACATCATGATGCGGGTGGATTGCGCGCGCGCTGATTCTTTACGAAATACTAATATATA
>JBBTVQ010000067.1:0-6445 GCA_038063095.1 Patescibacteria group bacterium | reverse complement strand
CGAGATTCTGCGCGATCAGCTCGCGCATTGTTTTTTCTAATTCCGGCAAGTCGTCGGGAGATAGGGGAGCGGGGAGGAGGAAGTCGTAATAAAATCCGTGCTCAATCACGGGCCCGATGCCCAGTTTCGTTTTGGGGAATTTGGCGAGCACCGCCATGGCCAGCAGATGCGCCAGCGAGTGGCGGATATTTTCTATATTTTCACTTGACATTTTCATGGCGGATAGTTAGTATCCTAAAAAATGGGTTACGGAGATACGTTTGTGAAAGGAGAGATCCCATGATGAGGGGAAAAGGAGTGCCCCGAGAGGAAGATGTGGTCCCCACCTTTAGAGAGGGATTTGATGTGATACTTCTGATCCCTCCCGAGGAGGATGCAGCAACGCATGTGTATGTTGTTGCGGAGGAGTCTGCCAGTGCTATTGCGGAGAAGAGCGGTTGGGAGAAGATGGCATCCCTTGGATCAATCGTCCATTTTGTCGCTGAACCCAATTCGCTGGCCGTCATACAAAAATTTAAAGATGTATTCCCCTATACCCGTTTGGAGTTTGATTTTACGGCGTTCTTTGCATGAGAGAGATCTTTCAGTGATTTGCCGAGCGAGTGAAATGCACGCATTTCACCTCCTCGGCTTTTTCTATTCTATGCGATTTGCTCTACGGTTGCAACTTCCTGATTTCACCATTGCCGTGCTCGCGATCTGGTAGCCCATGAGGATAGCGGTCTTCGAGACGAATCATCAACTCACAAACAAAATAACGATCGTTTTTCCATTTGTGAGTTGAGTGAGGCATGAGAATTTTAGACCCCTAGCCTTTTTGTAAGCGTCCCTCGTTTTTCAATACTTACGAGATGCACCGCCTTACTCAATCCAAGATCGTCTATCTCTTTCATGAGTCCTTCCGGCAACGGACGATAGCCGATATAGACGCTTTTTTGCAAGAGAACAAAGCCGCAGGCAAGGAGTTGGGTTCGTAGCCAGTCGCGCTTCTCTCTGAGTTTTTCGGGAATGTCAAAAGTAAGGAGGCGGGGTATGCCGTCCAGCGAAGCCGGTTGGTATTCATCATGCGATGCTGCTATTGCGGCATCGGCCGTTCGGAGCCACTTCCTTCCTTTGGGGGTTATGCCCCACAACGATTTTCTCCGCGAGCCGGAACGCCGCACTAGTCCTTGCCGTTTGAGATAGTAAAGCATGCTTGAGCGTGAGTGTTTCGCCGCTCTTCGCATCTCCGGGCGCCTATGGTGCAGACCCAAGAGCATGCGCGCCAACTGCGCTTCCGGATATTGCGGAGGGAGCAGGGCGTCTATCATCACGGTACCACTCTCGGCAAGAAATCGGAGCATGGTATAGACGGTTTGTCTTCGTTGTGTCTGCATAGCTCAATAACTCACAAATGAGATAACGATCGTTTTATTATTTGTTAGTTTGGGAGGTACAGAAAGATAGGGAAGATACATTGAAGGTAAATTGATTTGCCGTTTTACCCTTCGCCTCCGAAAGCGCTGGGGCTTAGACTTCGAGTGATCCTCAGTCCAACTCCCGCCGGGTACTTCACGCGGGGAGTTCAAAGGCCTCCTCGCAGAGGATCTTGGCAATGCCGTCTTTGTCCGACACCCGGCCGCGGACCACGAGCACTTTTTCCTGCTGCCAGATACCGGGGTTCCGCGCGAGCACTTTGGGAAATACGAGCACCTCGGTGCGGCTGGTGGCATCTTCCATTTTGACGAAGAGCATGGGCTCCCCGGATTTGGTAGTGATTTTTTGGATTCCGGAGACCAGCCCGCCGATGGCGATCGTGCGGTTGCGGTATTCCACCGTCAGGTCCTTGAGTGGGAGCACACGGTTTTGTGCAAGCCGTTCCAGATATTCCTGGATCGGATGCTCAGTGACGTAAAGTCCCAAGAGTTCCTTTTCCCACGAGAGTCGTTCGTGGCGCGCCGCCGGCTCCGCCTCGCGGAGACGCAGGGATGCGCTCTGAATTTCCGGCGCCAGGGTGAATAAACTGACTTGGCCCCTGGATTTCGCTTTCTGCGACTCGCGGTTGTAGTCAAGAATCGTATCCAGATTGGCAAGGAGCGCCCCCCGCTCGCCGAACGCGTCCAGCGCCCCGCACTTGATGAGCGCTTCCAGTGATTTCTTATTGAAGTCCTTGTGCGCTACGCGCTCGGCACAGTCGGTGAGTGAGGAAAAGGGTCCCCGCGCCGCGCGCTCCTCAATAATCGCCTGGACAATATTGGCACCTACGTTTTTGACGGCGCCCAAGCCGAAGCGGATTTTCTGTCCTGCCACCACGGTAAAACTGGCAAAGCTCTCGTTGATATCCGGGGCGAGTACGTCTATTCCCATGGCGCGCGCCTCATCCACAAAAAACGCGATTTTCTCCACGTCAGCGCTCTCCGCCCCCAAGAGCGCGGTCATGAATTCGGTCGGGTAGTGGGCTTTGAGGTACCCGGTGTGATATGCGATGAGCGCGTAGCAAGCCGCGTGCGAGCGGTTGAAGCCGTAGCGCGCAAACGGCGGAAACAGCTCCCAGATCGCCTCGGCGGTGTGCGGCGCGATTCCGTTTTTCCTCATGCCGTCAATGAGTTTTTCCCGCTGCTGGGCCAGGAGCGATTTTATTTTTTTGCCGATGGCGCGGCGCATGGTATCTGCTTCGGCAAAGCTGAATCCGGCGAGATCCCGGGTAATCTGCATCATCTGCTCCTGATACACGCCGATGCCATACGTATTCTTGAGGATGGGCATGAGTTTCGGATGCAGATACGTGACGCGCTCCGCACCCTGTTTGCGCCGGATGTAAGACGGGATCAGTTCCATGGGTCCCGGGCGATAGAGCGAGACCATGGCAATGAGGTCTTCAAACTCCGTCGGCTTCAATTCTTTCAAATACCGCTTCATGCCAGCAGATTCAAACTGGAACAGGCCGCTGGTTTGCCCCTGCTGGAACAGGGCAAACGTTTTTCCGTCATCGAGTGCCACGGTGTCCATGTCAATCGCGGTCCCCTGGAGGCGGCGAATGAGGGCCAGCGTCCGCTCAATGATCGTGAGGTTGCGGAGGCCCAGAAAATCCATTTTCAAGAGACCCAGGTCTTCTATGGCGTGCATCTCATACTGGGTGACGACGATTTGATTCTCGCTATCACCGGTTCTTTTTGCGCCGTGCCTGAGGGCCAGCTGCAGCGGTACGAATTTGGTGAGGGGCTCAGGGGAGATTACGACCCCGCAGGCATGCGTGGAGGCATGGCGCGCGACCCCTTCCAATTTCATGGCGGCGTCAATCAGTCGTTTTGCCTCCGGGTCGCGCTCATAGGCGTCGCGAAATTCCTGCACGCCATCCAGGGACTTTTTGAGCCAGCCGGATTTCTCTCCCTGCGTGGGGTTGAACGGAATCATCTTGGCCAACTGATCGCAGAAACTATAGGGCATACCCAAGGCCCTCCCGGTGTCGCGGATGGCGGCGCGCGCGGCCATGGTACCAAAGGTGATGATCTGTGCCACGTGCTCGCCGCCGTATTTCTTAGCTACATAGTCAATGACTTCGTCCCGCCGCGTGTCGGCAAAGTCCAGGTCAATGTCGGGCATGGAGATGCGTTCGGGATTGAGGAACCGTTCAAAAAGAAGATTGTATTTGAGCGGGTCAATGTTGGTGATGCCCAAAAGATACGATACGAGCGACCCGGCAGCCGACCCGCGCCCCGGGCCTACCACGATGTTGCGCTCTCTTGCCCACGTGACAAAATCATGCACAATGAGAAAGTACGACGCAAAGCCGGTGGCCGCGATGACGGAGAGTTCATACGAGAGCCGTTCCCGGATTTCCTGATGAGGTACTCCGGCGTAGCGCGCGGCAATCCCTTCCTCGCACAACTTTTTCAGATACTCGTTCGTGTCATACCCGGCCGGCACCGGGAACGTCGGCAGTTTGTTGACGCCGAGCGGAATGTCTATGCGCACGCGATCCGCAATTTCCTGCGTTGCGGCGATGGCCTCCGGATGATCCGGAAAGAGTGCGGCCATCTCCGCCGCGGAACGAAGCGATAGATTGGCGGAGCGCATCGTGAGCCGATTCTCGTCTTCAAACTTGGCGCCTGTCTGTACCGACACCAAGATGTCTTGTGCCGTCGCGTCATCGGCATGGATGTAGTGCACGTCGTTGGTGGCCACGAGCCGGCTGCCGGTTTTCCGTGACAATTCCGAGAGCGCTTCGTTGGTCGCGCGCATGTCCGGGTACTCAAAATGCGGCATGATTTCCAGATAGAAATTGTCTTTTCCGAAAATACCCTGGTACTCGCGGATGAGGCGCTCCGCGCGATCCTGATTTTTGCTCTGGATCGCGCGCGGGATCTCAGCCGCAAAACAGCCGGAGAGCGCTATAAGTCCCCCCGCGTGTTGACGGAGAAGATTTTTATCCGCGCGGGGTTTGTAATAGAATCCCTGGAGGTGCGCGGCGGTGATGATGGCGATGAGATTGTGATATCCTTCGGTGGTGGCGGCCAGCACCGTCAGATGGCTGCGTTTGTCGTCCACGCCCGGATTTTTGTCGCGCATATTGCCCGCGGCGATGTAGAGTTCGCACCCGATGATCGGCTTGATTCCTGCCTTGCGGCACTTCTGGTAAAACTCAATGGCGCCGTAGAGGTTGCCGTGGTCTGTCAGCGCCAGCGAATCCATGCCGTGGTTTTTGGCGGATGCGACGAGGTCGTCAATTTTCCCCAGGCCGTCCAGGAGCGAGTAGTGCGAGTGGACGTGCAGATGCGTAAACTTCATATCGGTATCATACGGACAAGTATGACCGTACGCAATACGACACAATACATTCTCGGTATAGATGAAGCGGGTCGCGGGCCGCTTGCCGGGCCGGTCGTGGTCGCCGGAGTGAGGATACGCGCAAGGGGCAGAGCGCAAAACGCAAAACTCTTTGAGGGGATACGGGATTCAAAAAAACTGTCTCCCATACAGCGGGAACAATGGTACGGACTGCTGACGCGCCACCCGGCGGTTGAATGGGCCGTGGCGCGGGTGTCCCACGCGGTGATTGATCGGATCAATATCCGCAATGCGGCGTTGCTGGGCGCGCGGCGCGTGTACGCCAAACTAATCCCCGCGTACGCGGGGATTAGTTTGGCGGGACAGGGCGCGCGGGGCGGCGCGCCGCCCCGTGCGCGCGCGCTCCTCGACGGCGGCCTGTTCCTGCCGCATCAGACGAACGTCGCGCAGAAAACCGTCATCAAAGGCGATGAAAAAATTCCTTTGATTGCCGCGGCTTCCATCATCGCCAAAGTCACCCGCGACCGTCTCATGCTCCGCCTCCACAAAAAATATCCCCAGTATGGTTTTGACCGCCACAAAGGATACGGCACCGTGCTCCACCGCGAGATGATCGCAGAATTCGGGCAGTGCGAGATCCACCGGAAATCGTTTTGGATTGACAGATAATCTCACGGGACTTACTCTTTCCTTAGTTCATCAACCATCGTGAACCATTGCGGGAGGGTTACTATGGAAAAGCGTATTGGTATTGTTACTCCCGAGAGCCGTCTCAGGTGTTTGAATTGTTTGAATAGTTGGCAAATAGACCAACTTCGTATTGAGGAGGATAACTTGAACATAGGTTGTTGCCCGATATGTGAAGTCGTTCTTGCGGTACAGCGTGTGACCATAAAGCAAACGGAACTCACCTTTACCGAGGACGCAGAATTGCTTTAGTGGATTTTTCCAGAGTCAGAAACAGCGTTATCTTGCCCCGGATACAAGCTCGGGGCTTTTCATTTGCCAAGCTATTTTGTTTTTGGTAGGATGGCGATATGGTGTCAACTTTGACCGTCAAGATTCCTAAAAGCTCCCTCGGCGGTGAAGAATTGGTCGCGGTGCCGAGGAGCGAGTACGAACGGATGCGCGAGTGGGTCGCGCGTAAAGGCCCTGCTTTTCTTGGATATGAGGAGGTGTCGTGGAAAGGGAGGAAACACAAAGTGCCGGCATATCAACTGCGCGGCAAAGCCGCGGAGCGGCTGGATGAAGAAGTGCGGGAGGCAAGGGCGGAATATAAGGCGGGGAAGACAAAAAAAATTAAGTCGTTGGCTGATTTAGATTGAACGCTCTTTATGGAAATCCGCATTTCGCCGCGCTTTGAACGCAACTACAAAAAGTTGCCGAACGATATCAAAGGTAAAGCAAAGACGCGCGAGCAGATTTTTCAGTCCAATCCGTTTGATGTTCGTCTGGAAACGCATAAACTCCATGGCAAGGACGACGGGAGATGGGCTTATTCCATAGATTATGAGTATCGGATTAAGTTCATGTTTTTTGGCAAAGGCGCGGTGTTATACCTTGATGTCGGGACGCACGATGAAGTGTACCGATAATCTGTAAGAAATCGGAGCGTTGTTTACACTTTTCCTGTAAGGATGTCATACCCGCGGAAGCGGGTATCCAGAAAAACAAGCAG
>JBBTVQ010000066.1:15938-17231 GCA_038063095.1 Patescibacteria group bacterium | reverse complement strand
CGCGCGGGCGCCACCCGCGCCCGTACCACAGCCGAAAAAACCCTCCGCGCGGTACAAGAGAAAATCGGCTTTCTGGAATAGCAGAACCCGTTTTTGCGACATCATGCATATACCATGCGATCGCCATGTATATGTATAGATGTAAAAAACTTATGCGGTAGCATAAGTTTTTTACATCTATACTATTCCTTCACTCGCTCCTGCCGGGATTTGAACCCGGGTTACCAGGCCTGTCCCCCGCCTATTTTGGACTCAATTTCTCTCTGCGCTCTCACGGGGAATCGAACCCCGGTTCCATGGCTGAGAACCATGTGTCCTGGGCCACTAGACGATGAGAGCAAATGTCCAAAATAGGTATGGGATAAAAGAACCTGGCGTCCTGGACCGGACTAGACGACAGGAGCAATAGGCGCATCATCGCACCAAAACGCATACTTCGCAACCCAGCTCGGGTGACACTGATGGCAACAATGCCCGGAACATCTCAATTCTTCCAGTAGGGCTCCTGGCGAACAAGAAGATCCTCTGCCGCTTCCGGATGAGCCATGAGCGTTTCTACGATCCGCTCCATCCGCGTGCTTTGGCTTCCTTTGACGAGTACAAGATCCCCTTTTTGTATGGTCGGCGCCAGCGCCGCAGCCGCTGATGCGGCGTCTGGAAATAAGACCACTTTTTCGCGATCAGCGCCGCGGGCAATGGCCTCATCCGCGATATAGCGCGCGTACTCGCCGACGCAATAAATCAGATCCGCGGATTGCGCGGCAAGAGCCCCGATGGCACGGTGGGCATCTTTAGTATAGCGTCCTAATTCGCGCATATCACCCAGTACCGCGATTTTACGCGCTGCCGGCAGATCACGCAGGGTCTGGAGTGCTGCGCGCATGGCCTCGGGCGCCGCATTATATGTATCGTCTAAAATCTGCGAGCCGCGGATGCCCTCAATGATTCGCATCCGCCCCGCGGGCGGTGCGTAGTCCGCGAGCGCCTCGGAAATTTCAACGAGATTCATGCCCAGCAGAAGCCCCACAGCCGCGGCTGAGGCCGCGGCGTACGCCTGCGGCGCGCCAAAAGCGCCCGTGAGCCGCACCGGCACCACGCTTCCTTTATATTCAATTTTGAATGCCAGGCCGGATACGGATGTCGCGGAGTTCTCGTTGGCAATTTTGACGTCTGCGCGCGCGTCCCTGCCGAAGGTAATGACGCGCGCCGCTGTTTTGGCGCGCATGGCGGAGACAGCCCGATCATCACTGTTGAGGACAGCCCATCCTCCGGCATTTCCCGCCGGAGCATGGG
>JBBTVQ010000066.1:2223-15928 GCA_038063095.1 Patescibacteria group bacterium | reverse complement strand
CGCCCGCGACGAGTTTTGCTGTTTCCGCGATCAATTCCTCCGGACTTTTAAAAAACTCCACATGCACCGGTACCTCGCCGATTGCCGTTGTTACGGCAATATCCGGACGCGCGATCTTGAGCAGATACCCCATGTCGCCCGGGCAATCTACGCCGTACTCAAGTATCAACACTTCAGGGTATCTGCGGTAAGCTAAGCTTACCGCAAGGCGGCGGGCGGCAATTGCGAGCTGATATGCCCAGGCGAAGATGTTTCTGCCTGAATGCGGAATGCCCAAAATCGTGAGCGGCAGGCCGATTTCGTTATTGTAGTTTTTCTCCGCGGTACGCACCGAGAACTTATTTTTCAGCACCGCGTATGTCGCGAGACGCGCGGATGTCTTGCCCACCGAGCCGGTGATGCCGATAATCACGGGTTTGTACTTCCGTATCGTCTGCCTCGCCAAGACCGCCAGTATTTTTTGAAGTATTGACTTTTGAATCATACTATCCCTCGTTTAGTGATTGCATGTGGTCGCTCGCTAGTAGACCCGGAGCAACCCTTCGACATTTTTTCATTAGATGTCGAATACGAGATGTCATTCCATGGTTGGCAATGCCCAGCAGATTGCCGACATGATGAGTAGCAAACATTAAGATAGTTCAGCGCCGCCCCCTCAACCCGGGCGGCCTTTCTATTTCGCGTGTGCTGTTTGAAGTTCCACTTCAAACAAGGTTATCTCTCGTCCGGAGGGATTTCGTAGTAGTTCAAAATAAACTCGGCGAGGTCGTGGAACGGAGGGGTCAGGGTGTTGGCGGCAAAACGGTTGCCGCGGGGCTCGTTCAACTGGAGCACGATGAGAAATCGCGGCTCAAACGCCGGGGCAAAACCCGCAAAGGTATGCGTCACCGCGTCAGAATATCCCCTGTTGTCGCGCCGGGGCACCTGCGCGGTGCCGGTTTTCCCGGCCACGAAATATCCCTTGACTCCCGCGCGGTTCTCATAGCCGTTCCTGACCGCGGAGATGAGCATTTTCTGCAACGCCTCGGCGGTCTCTTTGGTAATCACTTGGCGCAGGGCCGTCGGGCGCCTCACCACTTCATTTCCAGAATCATCCCTGATCTTTTCCACGACATAGGGACGCATCATGACGCCGTCGTTGGCAATGGCTCCCATGGCCACGGCCAACTGCAGAGGGGTTGCGGCAATCCCCTGGCCGAATGAGGCGGTGGCAAAGTCAATGTCGCGCCCCGCGTCCAGATTAGAAATGTTACCCGCGACCTCTCCGGGCAGATCCGCGCCGGTTTTCTCTCCGAACCCAAATTTTTTGAGATACGCCAGTTGCCGCTCGTGCCCCAGGAGCCGCGCCACATGGACCAGCCCCGTGTTGAGCGACTTTTCCAAGACATTGGTCATGGTCTGTACCTCGTACGCCTTGCCGTCAAAATTGCGGATCGTGTATCCGCCGATTTTCACTTCTCCGCTGTCACGATAGGTGGACAGGGGCGTCACTTCTTTTTCCTCAATCCCTGCCGCCATGGTGATGGGCTTCAACACCGACCCAAATTCATACGATGCCTCAATCGCGGGGTTCAAAAATACGCGAAAATCCTTTTCTTTGGCATACGCGTTGGGGTCAAACCCCGGGGCCGTGGCTTGCGCCAAAATCCGGCCGGTCGCGGGCTCCATCACCAAGATGAGTCCTCCGGTGCCACCCCATTTTTCATGGAGACGCGCCAACACCTCTTCTGATTTTTGCTGAATGGGATAGTCAATCGTGAGGGTAACCGCAGAGCCGTTTTTGGGCGGATGAAAAATGCGCCTGCCCAGCGCAATCGCAAAGCCGGACGCGTCCTTAACGCCCTGAAACATTCCCTTTGTGCCGGATAGTTCGTCCTGCAGCGCGCGTTCCAGCCCGTACTGTCCTGTTGCCTCCTCCCCGGCGCCCCCCATGAATCCGAGGATGTTTGCGGCAAGCCGGCCGTGTGGGTAGACGCGCCGCGCCTCGTCCTCAAACAAAATGCCGACGGGGAGCCCGCCCGCGGCAAACGCGTCTGCGGCTTCGGGTTCAATCCGGCGAGCGAGTACTTCATAAGGATCCTCATTCCGGGAAAATTTCCCCAGCAGTTCCTCGCGATCCAACCCAAACGCCTCCGCCACCGCGGCTGCGGTTCCTTCGCGATCTTCTATGAGGCGCGGGGACGCGATGAGCGATTTGTATGTTTTATTGAGCGCCAGGGGTACGACGCCGCCCTGTTTGTCAACGGCGAAAATAATTCCCCGTTCAGAAGAGAGCGCGCGGGAGACCCCGTACTGGCGGGATGCGAGCCGCGCGTACTGCGCGTGCCGGACAATGGACATTTGGAACAGGCGTCCGGCGAGGATGAGGCACGCCGCCAAAAAAAAGAGGAGGATATAGTGCATCCGCCTCCCCACGGTATGGGTAAACGATTTCTTCATGGATTATTACCGGGGAGACGCCGTCGCAGAGCGCGCCTCAGATACCGCGGGGCCGCCTGGCGCGAGATACTTGAGTACGGCAATATGCTCCATGCGCTCCAGGAATGCCTGATGGCGCACGGCAAACTGCGCTTCTTGTTCCTGCTCCATGACTTCCATGCGCGCGACTTCCTCGCTATCCCGCGCCACGGCGATTGCGGCCTCGCGGAGCCGCACTCCCAAATCAAATGTCATGAGCAGCATCGCGACATACACGATGACACCGACCGCGGTAGCGGCCGCAGAGACCCCGGCGAGCGACGGACTCGCGAGGATGCGGGCGTGTCGCGTCCATGCGCCGCGCATGGCTGCCAACGGCAGGCGCGAATATATGTTTTGGTGGGCTAAGATGAGCGTTGTCATGGTCTCTTTTATAGTCGTATGGCCGCGCGCAGGCGCGCGGAGCGCGCGCGGGGATTCTGCGCTATTTCCTCCGGCCGGGGACGAATGGGTTTTTGCGTCAGTATGCGCAGGCCTCCCGCGACTCCCCGTGTCTTCATATATTCTTTGACGATGCGGTCCTCAAGCGAATGAAACGCGATAACTGCGATGACGCCCCCCGATGCCAACAGGGACGCCGCGGCGGGAAGTCCTGCGGACACGGACGCCAGTTCATCATTGACCGCGATCCGCAGGGCCTGAAACGCGCGGGTCGCGGGATGGATGCGACTGCCGCGCGCGGCCGGCGGATAGGCGCGGCGCGCGATTTCGGCAAGGCGCTTGGTGGTCGTAATTTTCTGCCCGCGACGCTCCGCACAGATGAAGCGGGCAATGCGGCGCGCAAACCGCTCCTCCCCGTAGCGCGTAAACATGTCAGAAAGTTCTTTCTCGGAATATCGCTGGACGATGTCCGCGGCGGTCATGCGGTCCGGGGCAGGGTGATAGCGCATATCCAGCGGCTCGTCTTTTGCAAACGTAAATCCCCTCCCCGCGCGGTCTACATGATAAGAACTAAATCCAAGATCAAACAATATTCCGTTTACTGCCTTGATCCCTCGCTCGTGCGCGATGTGCTGCATGCGCGTATAATTCTCGCACACCAAATCCATATTCTGCATTCCTGATTCCTGATTCTTGATTCCTGCTTCTCGTATAATGTCGCAATCCCAATCAATGCCGATCACTCTGCCGCGCTCCCCCACCCGCTTGGCAATCTCGCGAGCGTGCCCGCCGCCGTTGACCGTCGCGTCTATGTAGGTCTGCCCGGGTTGGGGATCAAAGATATTCAACACTTCTTGCAGCAAGACAGGTGTGTGCACAGCAAATTAAAAACTGAAAATGAAAAATTGCGGTGTCCGCCCGCGGGCGGACATATTTTTAATTTTTACTCTGTCGTTTTTCATTTTTCATTTTCAGTTTTTCATTAGTACAGTCCCATCTCTCCCAATTTCTCCGCAATCATGTCGGTGTTTTTTTCCATCTCGGTCCGGTACGCATTCCACCGCTCCTCGTCCCATATTTCCAGACGGTTAGAGACCCCGGCGATGATGACCCGCTGCTTGAGTCCTGCATAGTTTTTCAAGTAATCGGGAATGAGGATCCTGCCCAGCCGGTCCATCTCCACTTCCACGGCGCCGGCCAGCATCAGCCGCGAAAAACTTCGGGTGCTCCCCTGGCCCACCGGTAGTTGCGAGAGTTTCTCGGTGAGCCGGAACCACTCCGGCATCGGATAGAGTGCCAGGCATGCATCCAGGCCTCGGGTCAGCACCGCGGTCTCTCCCAACTCCTTGCGCATTTTAGCCGGGACCGCGAGGCGCTTTTTGGAATCCAATGTGTGCTGGTATTCGCCGATGAGCATGCCAATGATGTCTAAATTTGCAAGCCCGATGGCGTAGCAAATTTAGCTACACCATTGAGCATCCCCCACCGTGCTTTGTGCAGTACACACCAATGACTATATGCAGAAACGGTATTGGAGTAATTGCTCCAGATACTTTCTGCACAAGGCACGGTGGGGGATGAGGTTTTGCCGCCAAAAATCCTTCCCCGATGCGGCTCGGAAATGTGGGCAGAGCCCTTACTTATCCCCAGTTTTTCAGAGTTATCCACAGAATTATCCACTTTTCCCCACCTCATCCCAACTTGATACCACTTTTACACATTTCTACAGACATTGCAACCACTCCATATAAAAATAAAAAGAGTGGCTTATGTAAGCCACCCGCTTCGGAGTTATCCACATTCTATCAAAAAGTGCTGAAACGCTGCGCGTCTCTATCTCATTCTTCCAACTGCCATCACCATCTCAGTGATTGCTTTCTTTATATCCGGCGATAAAAGGACGGAGATATTTGGATCATCGTCATTCCCGGTCCCCGGTCCGGGAATGTTGAGATAATCACCGTATCGGAAGTACTTACCCGGGATTGCAACCGCATCGTGATCTTCGTCGGCAAGCCAGCACTCGCCTTCCGAAGGTAAATCATTGAGCCCGAATGCGCCGCACAGCTCCATCGCATTCATGATAATACGGCCGCGCACTCCCCCGGTCCTGAAGATTATCTGCCAGGTGACAACCCACTGGTCGCCTTCCGGAGCGCCGGCGCGTTCTGTCACGATCAATTGCGCCGCGCTTGCCGTAATCGTCACCGATGAGGCATGGGCCTTTTCCAGCCGCATTTTCCGGCTGTGGCGATGGTGCCATTCAGGAATACCATCGCAGAGTCCAAACATCATGCGCCACCGGGTCGGACTGTAGAACGCCATGAGCACTGCTCCTCTCCCGCGCGTGTACGCCGCAAAATACACAAAGAACCGCTTGCATTTCAACCATACCACATCAGCAGCCGCTTTGAAATGTGGATAACACAACAGCCCCTCGCGCGAGGGGCTGTTGTGATATGGTGGGTAGGGCAGGATTCGAACCTGCGTAGCCCGTAGGGCGCCGCGTTTACAGCGCGGTACAATTGGCCTCTCTGTCACCTACCCATTTTATTTATCTGAAGCCGGAGGCGAGATTCGAACTCGCGGCTTGCTCGTCCCATAAAAGCGCCTATAGAGCCGAGGGCGAGAATCGAACTCGCGACCTATTTATCCCGTTAGAGCCGACCCCGAGACTCGAACTCGGAACCTACGGTTTACAAAACCGTTGCTCTGCCATTGAGCTAGGTCGGCTCTAACGGGACTGGCGCAAAACCGGAAAAGATCATCAATCTTTTCCGCTCCACCGCTGAGTTACTCCGGCGCCTTCATCCGGGGCCGCGCGATGCGTTCGCTTGCGGCGCACCTCAGATACGCGGGGATGACTCGGACTCGGTGTCATCGCTGACGGAGGATCCGGCTGCGATAGAGGCCCGACCTCGGAAGTCCCGATGGCGCCGTTCACGCCGTTGGTCTCCCCGAGGAGTACCCGCACTTTTTTGTGAAATGCCACAACTCCGTTATCTGCGCGCATCATCATGATGTGGAGCCGATGCAGGGCGCGATCCGTATGCCGGAGCAGAAACTGATGGTGCTCGCGCTGGCGCCAGTAGCGCCTGGCGTTCAAGATGAAGACCCGCACGCGCGCCGAATCCTCGTGCAGACGATCAATGATGATATCGTCCGAAATTGCGACCAGTTCCGGAATTTTCTGCGAGACGCGGTACCAAAGCACCGCACTGCTGGAGACGCCGGCGGCAATGAGTGTCAAATCAAACAGCATGAGAAAAATGATACCTCGGCGAAATGTTAGAGCTCAAAGCGGGCGAATTCTCCGTCTCTGATTTCAATATTCTCACCAAAACGATCGATATATTCCTTCATGAGATCACCCACCTGCTTTGAAAAATCCTTGATAAAAGGTTGTGTTATGAGTTCTGCTCTGTTGACGGGATTGCTTGCCGCAATGTGCATGGCGATCTCATGTGCGAGTGCCTTAAATCCGGGGTTGCGCGCGACAAAATCCGTCTCACACCTCAGTTTGACCATCGCGCCGATACGCGCATTGGTATGAATATACGCTTCTACGATGCCTGCAGCGGTTTCGCGCCCGCGTCGCTTATCAGCGGTCCTGCCCAAGCGTTCGGCAATCAACTCCTCCGCGCGTGAGGCGTCTCCGCTTGCGTCTTCCAACGCCTTTTTTATGTCGGAAATCCCGGCTCCGGTTTTCTCGCGCAGTTCTTTGATGGTTTGCGCCGAAATCATACGCCGAAGAATCAAGAATAACGAATCACGAATCACGGAAGGATACGGACGCTATCGTTCTGGTCCGCCGTCCTCCGCTTGATTCGTGCTTCTTGCTTCTTGATTCCGCTTTTGTCCTTCCTCAATCGCCGCGCCGATCTCTCCTATCATGTAGCGCACCGCAGGCAGGGCGTCGTCGTTGGACGGAATCGGATAGTCCACCGCTGCGGCGTTGGCGTTGGTGTCCACGAGGGCTACGAGTGGGACTTTCATCCGCCGCGCCTCGCGCACCGCGGTGTCGTCGTAGGTGGTATCCACGATAAACACGGCATCCGGCAGGCGCTTGAGGAGGCGCAGGCCGTCAAAGAACTTCCGCAGCCGTACCAACTCCTCGTCTTTTCCCATCCGCTCTTTTTTGGTGTATTTTTCCAGCTCGCCCGATGCCTTTTCCCGCTCTAACTGCTCCATGTACTCCACCCGCTTGCCAATGACCTTGAAATTGGTAAGCGTGCCTCCGATCCACCGCTCCACAAAATACGGCATCTGGGTCTTCCCCGCCACATCCAGGATGGCCTTGCATGCCGCGGGACGGGTGCCCACGAGGAGTATGAGTCCGCCGCGCGCGGCGATTCCGGACAGAAATTCTCTGGCGCGCGCAAGGGCATCTTTGGTCTGCAGGAGATCAATGACGGAGATGGTATTGCGCACGCCAAAAATATACCGCTTCATGGACGGGTGGTCTTTAGTCTTGGCATGCCCCAAGTGCACCCCCGCCTTCATCATCGCCTCCAGTTCCGGATCCGCTGAAGCCGCGGCAATAGGGACATGTTCAGGCATCATAACCGTTTCTTCCATACAGATGAATATACCAGACCTCCCCTTTCTCTGCAAGGTGCTTATTCGCGGCCATGCCTTTTCGCTTCAATGTTGCGGCATGCACAAATGATCCTCGCTCGCGAGGCGCAAACGCATGCGTTTGCGCCCTCTGTGTTCCCAGCACCTTTTGCGAAAGGTGCTGGGTCCCGTGAAAGCATGATATGCTTTCACGCCCTCCTCGCTCGCTTCGGTCATTTATGCGCCATGCCTCCACGATTCGCTCAAAGGCATGGCCGCTCGCTTGGGATATTGACGTCCCGCACTTTATTTTTATTTGCATTTTTGATTCCGCCGTGGTATATTGTCGGAGCTATGAAAAAAGACATTCATCCCCAATACTACCAGAATGCGAAGGTCAGCTGCGCCTGCGGCAACTCGTTCACCGTGGGCTCCACGAAAAAGGAAATGGAAGTGGAAATCTGCTCCAACTGCCACCCGTTTTATATCGGCGGCTCAAAGATCGTGGACACGGCAGGGCGCGTGGAGCGATTCAAGGCGCGGCTCGCCAAAAAACGGAAGTGAAGGCGTTGCATACGCCTTCACTTCCGTCCCCGCGAAAGCGGGGAACCATATAAGCTCTGCGGTAAGCTTAGCTTACCGCAGGAGAAAACGGGTATATGCGACTTGATCGGGACGCGCTCCGGAAGCGCAAGCAGGAACTTACCGAATCCCTCGCGGATCCGGCGGTATTAGGCGATCCCCGGCGTATCAAAGAACTTTCCATGGAGTTTTCCCGCATTGAAAAAGAGCTCCGGGAAGAATCCGGCGGCGCGGCACCTGACGCCGCGATCCTGGAAATCCGCGCGGGCGTGGGCGGCGAGGAAGCGGCGCTTTTTGCGCGCTCCCTTTTTGACATGTATAGCCGTTTTGCCGCAAAGCGCCAGTGGCAAATCGCCGTGGTAAGCGAATCCAAAAGCGAACACGGCGGCGACAAAGAAATCATCGCCGAAATCCGCGGCAGCGGCGCGCATGATGCGCTTCGGTTTGAATCCGGCGTGCACCGCGTCCAAAGGATCCCCCAAACCGAAAAATCCGGCCGCATCCATACCTCTACGGCATCGGTTGCGGTGCTCCCTGTTGCGCGCGAAACGGACCTCGCGATCCGGCCGCAAGACATCAAAATAGAGTTCTTCCGCTCCTCGGGTCCCGGGGGGCAGAACGTCAACAAGGTGGAAACCGCGGTGCGCATCACTCACCTGCCGACGGGACTCATCGTGGCGAGCCAGGAGTCACGCTCCCAGCAGAAGAACCGGGAGCACGCCATGACGGTCTTGCGCTCCAAGCTCCTCGCGAGCCAGCGCGAAGCCGATGCAGAGAAAGCCGCGGCAGCGCGCCGCGAGCAGATCGGCACCGCAGACCGTTCGGAAAAGATACGCACGTACAATTTCCCCCAGGACCGGATGACGGACCACCGGATCAAAAAATCATGGCATAATCTGCCATCAATTATGGAGGGAAATCTGGAGCAGATCACGGAAGCGCTCCGAATGAAAAACTCAAAATGAAAAGTGAAAAACTATTGTTTGCGCCTGCGGGCGCATTATTTTTACATTTTTCTTTTTCGTTTTTCATTTTTCATTTTCAATTTTACAATATCCGATCAATGTCTCTCGCGAGCGAGATGATGCGGTTGGAATAGGAGCGGCAGATGTAGCGCGAGCAGTTGGGGCTGCCGGAGATGTAGGTCTTTGCGGCGCGGATCTCTCCCGCAGTGGTCTGCGCCGCGGCGCCGGCGTCCGCCAAAAAGAGCGCTGCCGCGGTAAAAGCGTCCTCCACATTCCACGGATTGGGCGGCGCATGTCCCGTGAGCGATCCCACGCGGTCCGTAAACCGCCGCCAGGTCGTAGGGAGAAACTGCGCGGGCCCCATAGCGCCCCCGCATCCGTAATTGGGGCGGCGGGAAACCGGCATCTTGTCGGGGTCTAGGCCGAGGCCGTCGGTGATGGCAAAGAGCGCGGCTTTTTCCGCTTCCGCGGATTTCTTTTTTCCGATCGCGATATAGCAGTCGTAGAGGTCCCGCTTCCAGTTGCCGGTACCGAGATTCGTACCCACGCTGATGACGCCGTCTTCAAATTGCTTCCCGGTTTCCACCTCCAGGAGTGCCAGAAGAAACGCGGTCCGGATGCCGGTGCGCTTCGCTGCCTGATCCGCAATGCGCACTGCGTCCTCCGCGGTAATGCCGGTTTTCTCCAGATAGAAGAGCTGGGTTTTGAGGGTTGCGATGTCGCGCTTTTTTGATTTCAGGAGTTGCTGGAAGAGCGCCTCTTTCCCGCGAGTCAGCCGCAGGAGCTCGTCTTTTTCTCCTTTCTTCTGTGCCAAAAACCGCCGCTCCACCTCTTGCAAGGCCTTCAGTTCCTGCTGCTCCTCGCGCGCTGCCTCCAGCGCCTCGCGCTCCCGCTCCAGCGTGGCGCGATCTTCTTTGAATTCACCCAGGGCGTCCTGGATGTTCGACTGGACGCGGTCCAGGTTGTGGAGTGAGTTGAAAAAGTCGGAGAGCGAGCGGTGCTTGAGGAAAATGCTCAACCCGTCGTCATCCTCATGCGTGGAGAGGAGAAACAAACTACCGGCAAGCGCTGTGCGGCTTTTCTCAATCTTTCGCGTAAGGAGTGCTACGCCTTCGGCTTTCTGACGGATCTCAAGGCCGGTCTTTTTGATGGCGAGCGTCAACCGCCGTATTTCCAGCTCGCGGCGCTTCACCTCCGTATCAATGGTTTTGACTTCGCTCGTGAGATTGCGCGCCTCGCCCTGCGTCTGCTGAACGCTCTTATCCAGCGTCTCCGCCTCCTGCTCCAGTTGGTTGAGCTGGCGTTCCAGCTCGGATCGCTCCTGCGCAAAAGCCGCTGCGGCAACGCCCAGCAGCAACACGATGACTATGATCCTCGGCAATAAAGCGATGCGGGTGTTTCTCATTCGGTGATCATCCGCTTCTCATCGCGGATAAAGAGATGACGCGCGCTATCGAGGTCATCTAAAAACTCCTTATTCTGCTGCAATTGCGCATTTTCGGCTCCGCCCTCACTCCGTCCTCGTCGCCGTACTTTAGCCAAGTACGGCTTCCTCGTCCGTCGCGGGCTCTGCTCGAAAATACGCACTTTCGCTACGAAACGGAATTTTCAGATAACCTCATTGCTTTTTTTCTTCTTCCCCTACCGCTTCGGCCTTCGCTTCCTTTTCCAGCTCGCGCACGGTCTTGACTTCCGCAGTTGCGGCGACCGCCTCATTGAGCGCGGCGAGTTCCGCATCGGACCGGGGCGCTTCCACGACGGCGACGACTTCTTCCGGATGCGCCAATATCTCTACCCCTTTCGGTACGGAAATGTCTCTGACGAGCAACCGGCCGCCGAGAGCCGCAAGAGATGAAATGTCTACAGTCAGCGCATGGGGCAAATTACCGGGCAGGGCCTCAATCTCCAATTCATGCGCCACTTTGACGAGTACTCCTCCTTCGTTTTTCACCGCGGCTGATTCGCCGATAAACTCTACAGGGACGGTGATGCGCAATACCTTGTCCATCCGCACCGCATAAAAATCGGCATGGAGGGGACGACCGGAGAGCGGATCATGCGACACGTCATGAATGAGCACGGTGTGGGATTTTTCGCCGATGGCGAGCTCCAAAAGCGTGGACTCGCCCGCCTCCTTGAACATCATTGCGAATGCCCGCTCGGACACCGAGATCGCCTGCGAGCCGATACCCTCGCCGTACAAGACCGCGGGCAAAAATCCCTTTTGCCGGAGCGTTTTTACGGATTTTCCCAGTATTTCCCGCTTTTCCGCCCTGAGTTCTTGCATAATATCTATTATAGCACCCGGCGCGAGAAAAGCAAAGGGGCGCATTCTTCGGTATGGTATGGTAAACACGAAGGTTAGACACGAGGCTAAGCCTCGTAGTATGATAACCGGTGATGCGGAAACTGAGATTTATCAATGATCAGTTTTACCATGTCTACAACCGAGGGGTTGAACGGCGTAATATTTTTATGCAAGAACGCGATTATATACGCTTCCTTTGTGCTTTATATCTCTTCAATGATGCTAACTCCCATGATTATGATCTTTCCATCATCAATCTACGAGGCTTAGCCTCGTATGGAAAGGAGAGAAAATCTCTTGTAGATATCATCCACTGGGCGCTGATGCCAAATCATTTTCATCTCATTCTCCGCCAAAAAGCGGAGGGTGGCATTTCGGCATTCATGCAAAAAATTGGCACCGGATTCTCTATGTATTTCAACAAGAAATATGAACGAACGGGGAGATTATTTGAAGGATCTTTCAAAGCAAAATTTATAGATCGGGACGAGTATCTTTCTCATCTCTCGGTTTATATCCCGCTTAATCCTCTTGGTCTGCGATGGAAGCAGTGGAAAGAATACGGAGTACCAACCAAGGAGTTGGATACTGCAAAAAACTACCTCCGCACGTATCGCTGGTCAAGCTTTAATGACTATTTCGGGAAAAGCATCATCCCCAACCTCGTTGCCAAGAAAACTTTCTTTGAGGTTACCGGCTCGAATAAGCAATATAAACGACTTATGGATGAATATCTCACACGCGGCATCCCGATAGAATACACAGAAAATCTTCCCTACGAGGCTTAGCCTCGTAGTCGGCATAATATGAAAGGAAAAAGGCGCCTGCGGCGCCTTGATGCAATAGGATCCCTGCTGAATCTTATTCCGATTCTTACAATATAGCTTATCTTTCAATTTTTACAAGATTCGGCGGAACCCGGCCTTCCAGCGCGTCAATGATGTTTCTTGAGGCGAGTTCCGACATTGCTTGCCGCGTCTCCTCGGTCGCGGATGCGGTATGCGGCGTCAGAATGACATTATCAAGTTCCGCAAGACCCGGGGTAAGCGCAGGTTCGTGCTCATACACATCCAGCGCGGCTCCGCGGATCGTTTTATTGCGAAGTGCCTGCACGAGTGCTGCCTCATCCACGATGGGCCCCCGCGAAGTATTGATAAGATACGCGGTCTTTTTCATAAGCGAGAGTCGCCGCGCATCAACCAAATGACGCGTCGCGGGCAGAAGTGGCACATGGATGGATACAAAATCCGCCTTGCGGAAAACATCGTCAATGTCTCCGGAAAACTCAATGGGGTCTATGGAAGTCCGATTTTCCTCATTCGGAAAATCTCCCGAGGGAAGTCGGACTCCCATAGACGTTTCGAACTCTCTTTCAAACTCCTCATTGCGCTTCACATCATAGTAAAGCACCCGCATATCAAATCCCCGCACTGCATGATGCGCCACGCGCGATCCGATTCTCCCAAGCCCGACGATGCCGAGCGTTTTTTTTGAGACATCCGTACCCAACAAAAGCATCGGCTCCCAGCCGTGATACCTGCCCGCGCGTGTAAAGCGATCCGACTCCGCGATCCGATGCGCAATCGCGAGCAGGAGCGCAAATGTATGTTCCGCGACAGTATCCGTGAGCACGCCCGGGGTATTGGTAATCATCACTCCCCGCTCTGCCGCGGCTTTCACATCCACATTATCAAATCCAACCGCATAATTGGCAAAAATCCTGCATTGCTTCCCCGCCGCCTCAAAAACTTCCGCATCAACTTTATCATTCAAATCACACAGCACCGCGTCAAAACGGTCTTTTTTTAGCTCGGCAATCAATTCCTGCTTGTTGAATGCGTTACCCACTACGACCTCATACCCCTTGCTTTTCAAGAGGTTGACGCCGCGATCCGGTATGTCGTGCGTGATTAAAATCTTCATATATGACAATCCACAAATGGTAGATTTTGATCCATACCGCTCATGATCAAAGCACGGATATGCGTTATTGGCGTCAAGATAGAAACTGAACTGGTTCAGTTTAATCTTTATTTAATCTCATAATCCCGCGTGTTGCTCTATTCTACCGACTGCGCCGAAGAGCGTCAATTTTTGTTTTACCACCGCTTTCATCGCCACGACTGCCGGCGCATCCAGCTTATACATCGCGGCTTCGTCCGGATGCGCGGCAAACGATTTTTTCAGCTCCGCAACATATGCAACGCGCAGGTCCGTGTTGATGTGGATATTGGCAATACCCGCCTCAATCGCGGCGCGGATCTGCTCGTCCGGTATGCCGGAACCGGCATGGAGCACTAGCGCCACTTCGCTCGGCACCGCGGCGCGAATCGCGCGGATGCGCTCAATATCCAGGGTCGGCTCATCCAGCGATATGCCGTGGATATTGCCCACCGCAATCGCGAGCCGGTCTATGCCCGTGCGCGCGACAAAG
>JBBTVQ010000066.1:0-2213 GCA_038063095.1 Patescibacteria group bacterium | reverse complement strand
CCCCCACGATCCGGATCCGTATAGTCCTCTTTCTGCACTTCTATTTTTTCGCTATGGATTTTTGACTCACCGCGCAGATACCCGAGCTCGCCCTCCACCGACAACATTCCAACATTCTCAAGAATGTTGGAATGTTGTATCCGCGCATACTCCACGATTTCTCTTGTCCCCGCGACATTTTCTTCATACGGCAATGCCGACAAATCAATATGCACCGAGTCAAAACCCGCGTCTATGACCTTTTTTGCCGCTTCCACGCTTTTTGTGTGATCCGCGTTCAAAAAAATCGGTATGGGGAAATCCTTACGGAACGCATCGCGGACGGCAACCGCTTCGCGCAGTCCGATGTGTGCGCGTTCCCCCTCAGAGGTGCCCAGCATCGCCGGCGTCCGCATCTCGGCGCAGGCCTCCACGATCGCCCGCGCCTGATCCAGCTCGGACGCGTTGAAGTGACCGGTGGCCCATTTCTCGACGGCTGCACGACGCAATAGTTCGTGGAGAGACATCATGGAGTCAGATAAGGTGTGGCACGTAGCGAGACGGCGCATTCTGCAGATATTCCTGCAACTGTGGCATGGTAAGAAGCCCCTGGCGCGCGCCGATGCCCTGCACCACGGACATTGAGTTTATTGGTCCCCACGCAAGAGCATCCGGAACGCTTTTGCCGAGCGCCAATGCCACGGTAAACGCGGAGGAAAAAGCGTCTCCGGCGCCGGTCCTCTGCACCGGCGGCTTTGGATCAGGATACAACGGCATCTGCCATGCCTGCCCTCCATCGTACGCGTAGGCGCCGTTTACGCCATCCGTGATTGCGACGATTTTCGGCCCTAAGTCCGCAATCATCCGCATCAACGTCTTTACATCCTCCTCTTGGGTTTCCAAAATCCGCCGGGCTTCTTCTTTGTTGCAGAAAAACGTATCAGTTCTGCGATACAATCCCGCGAGTTTTTCACGGCCGAGTGTCATCTGATACGTCCCGGGCTGAAACGCGAGCTGTATGTTCGGATGCGCCACAAGGTATTGCTCAATGACGCGGTGGAACTCTACGGAATTGCCGCCGAGAGAGGAGAGGTACACCCATTTTGGATTTCCGATATCGGGCAGTTCGTATGGATATTCTTCGTGCTTGACCAAAATGGTGCGGTCCGCATCGTACCATAAAACATAATGATAGTTTGTCTTGATGCCTTTGTGGCTTTTTGTGAATTCAGTGCCCACATGCTCCTGTACAAAAACATCCAGACACTCCTTGCCAAAATAATCGTCCCCGAGATTGGAGACCAAAGCTGACTTCAGCCCGAGCCGCGCCGCGGATACCGCGGCATTGGCGCTATTGCCGACCGCTGGCACCACATACACTTCTTCATACGGAATTTTGTCCGCAAAACGCATGCAGATCATGCACCGCTCGCGGTTGACGTCGCAGTGCACCTCGGCTTCTTTGAGTTTGATAAACGCGTCGGTGACCGTATCTCCTATGGCGATGAAATCATAATTCGTTGCCATAATTATTTCCGCGCCATAACTTTTTTTACCGCCTCACAGATGTGTGAGACGCCCATGCCGTAGTGCTCAATCAATTCGCTCGGGGCGCCGGACTGGCCGAATCTGTTCTGTACGCCGACAAACTCCATCGGCACCGGATAATTTTTCGCCAAGACCTCGGCGACTGCGGAGCCCATGCCGCCCGTGACCTGATGCTCTTCCACGGTGACAATCGCGCGCGCGTCACGGGCCGCTTTCACGATCATCTCCTCATCCAGCGGCTTGACTGATGGGTTATTGATAACTCGGACTTTCGCGCCCTCTTGCTCAAGAGTAAAGGCCGCGAGTATCGCGTTGTGGACAAGCGGGCCGCAAGCAATAATCGTGGCATCCGGCTTTGTGCGCGCCGGCTCGCTCCAAAAAATCTGCGCCTTACCTATTTCAAACGGCGTTTTTTCGGTTGTAAAAACGCTGGTTTTCTCGCGCGCGTAGCGGAGGTAAGCCGGACCGTTGATTTTTGAAACCGCATACGTGGCCCTATGCGCTTCCAGCGCATCGCAGGGGGCCAACACGGTCATATTGGCAATCGGCCTCATCAGAGCAATGTCTTCTATTGCCTGATGTGTCGCCCCGTCCGGCCCCACGGATACGCCCGCGTGCGCCCCGCAGATTTTCACGTTGGCTTCATTGTAGCAGATGGTCGTCCGTATCTGCTCCCAGTTTCTGCC